>NZ_JACSOE010000012.1:0-80300 GCF_014349115.1 Alteromonas sp. BZK5
GCCATAGACAGTTCGTTGCTTTCAATTAAGTTGACGTTTGGGATAGGCAAATCAATAAATTCACCTAGCAGTTGAGCAAGATTCTCACCCGCACGCCCCATGGCAATATTGACCATTTCACGGCATGCGTCTAATTGATCTTCTTTACTCATCTGGCGCTTGGCTAAAACGGCATTTGAGTCGCTATCGTCTTGCGCTTTTTGTAAGCTCGCGCCAGAAGAATGCCTCTCGCCACTGTAAATCCCGTAAGAGGCTAGGATGTGGCTGAGTTTTTCGTTATCAATTGGCTTTCTTATGAAATCCAGGGCACCAAGAGCGAGCATTTTTTCTCGCGCTTGCGCTTGTACATCACCGGAAACGACAACCACCAAGCAAGGAAGATCCTGTTGGCGAATGGCTTCCATGGTTTGATAACCGTCCATTACCGGCATGTTTAAGTCGAGAAACACCACATCGCCTTTGCCTTCGCGAACAAGCGCGAGGGCTTGCTCACCATTCTCGGCAAACGAAATATCCACGTCCCACCCATCAGGTAAACTGCGCGCCATCTGGCGCCTTGCGAAGCCTGAGTCATCGCAAATCAATATCGGAGTACTCATGGTAACTCCTTAAATAGCTACAGGGGCTTTAATGTGTGGGTGTGACTGATAGTTTTTAAGCGTAAAATCGTCGAAAGAGAACCCAAAAATGTCTTTAACCTCTGGGTTAATTTCCATAGTTGGACGCGCAAACGGTTCGCGACTAAGCTGTAGCTCTACCTGTTCAAGATGGTTTGAATACAAATGCGCATCGCCTAGCGTATGAATAAAATCGCCGGGCTCTAAATCACACACTTGCGCCATCATCATGGTCAGTAAAGCATAACTTGCGATATTGAACGGAACGCCCAAGAAAATATCGCCGCTTCGCTGGTAAAGCTGGCAGCTAAGCTTACCGTCTAATACATAAAACTGGAAAAGCGTATGGCAAGGCGGCAACGCCTGTTTACCCATAGCCGCATTTTCTTTTGGAGAATAATTCGTATCTGGTAATACTGCAGGATTCCAGCCGCTAACAATAAGACGACGGGAGTCTGGGTTGTTTTTGATTTGCTCAACTACCTCGGCAATTTGGTCCACCGATGTGCCATCACCGCGATCCCAACTGCGCCACTGGTGTCCATAAACCGGACCAAGCTCGCCTTCTTCGGTAGCCCACTCGTCCCAAATACTCACACCGTGCTCTTTCAAATAAGCGATGTTTGTCTCGCCTTTAAGAAACCAAAGTAGTTCGTGAATAATGGATTTAAGGTGACACTTCTTTGTTGTCACCAAGGGGAAACCTTCCTGTAGATTAAAACGCATCTGATAGCCAAATACACTTAACGTACCTGTACCAGTTCGATCTTCCTTTTTCACACCCGTATCACGTACATGGCGCATTAGAGCGAGATATTCTTTCATCGTTATTCTTATATTTTTTGCTGTTCAACATGGTCTTTTCCGCGCATGTAAGCACGGACTATTAATCCTATTCCTAAAGCTATCATAGGTAAACAAAGAAGTTGCCCTTGGCTTAGTCCCATTTGATATAAGCCAATATGTGCGTCGGGTTCTCTGAAGTATTCAACGATAAATCGGAAGGTGCCGTAACCAAGTAAGAACAAGCCGCTGACCGCCCCTACTGGACGCTTTTTGGCAGAATATAGCCATAGGATAATAAAGAGTAGTACGCCTTCAAGCGCAAACTCGTAAAGCTGTGATGGGTGACGGGGGATATTACCCGCGTTGGGGAAAATGACCGCCCAAGGCACATCGGTGCTACGCCCCCAAAGTTCAGCGTTTAAGAAGTTACCTATGCGTCCAGCACCCAAGCCGATGGGTACTAACGGGGCAACAAAGTCCCCTAGTCGAAGGAAGGTCGTGTTCATACACTTGGCGCGCCAGAATAAGGCTGTTAGCACCCCTAAAAGCCCGCCGTGGAAGGACATTCCACCAGCCCAAATTTTGAATAAGTACAAGGGATCGTCGAGAAACATACCAAACTGGTAGAAAAGCACATAGCCTATTCGACCGCCTAATATTACGCCAACGAAGCTCCAGAAAAGCAGGTCGCTTAACTGCTCACGGCTCCAGTTGGTTTGTGAAAGACGCTTTTGTGCCAATAGGTACGCGGCGATAAAGCCCACCAAATACATAAGGCCGTACCAGCGGACACTTAACGGACCGACACTGAAGATAACGGGGTCGATACTGGGAAATACCAGATAACTGCTCTGTTCCATTACTTTATTCAATTCCTAAAATCATTCTAATGCTCACCAACACGAGTAAGCACGCCAACATCGCTTTTAACACACGAACATTTACTCGCTGCCCAAGCTTTGCACCTATGTTTGCGGTAAACATAGAGGTGGCAACAATACCAGCTGTTGCCGGTAAATACACATAACCTAAACTATGTTCTGGTACATCTATCGCATTGTAACCGGCCACAATAAAACTCGTGGTACCAAAAACGGCAATAATGAGTCCGCAAAAGGCTGCACAGCCAATTGCCGCCCGTACATTAACACGAAACCATACCAGCGCAGGTACCAATAATGCACCGCCACCAATCCCCATAAGTGCACTTAGTAAGCCAGCTCCACCACCAACAGTCGCAAGCGTACCTTTAGAGGCTTCATTTTCTGAGGCTTTTTGCTTACCAAATATCATCTGCATCGCAATCAAAATAACCAGCACCGCAAACACATCTTTAAGCAGTTCACCCGAAATATGGCTTGCTACCTGTGCTCCGGCAAATGCGCCAAAAGCAATACCTAAGCCTGTGTAAAGCACAACATGCCTTTGAATATTACCCAGTTTGTAATGTGCGAAGGCCGACGACATTCCTGTGAAGATGATGGTAGATAATGAGGTAGCGATAGCGACTGGCATTACGGTTTCAGTGGTCATTCCCATGAAATGTATAAGCAAATACGACAATACAGGAACGATGATAAGCCCACCGCCAATGCCCAGCATACCCGCCAAAACACCTACCACAGAACCTAAAATAAGGCAGCTAAGAATTATTACAACTAATGGATCCATTCCTTAAGCACCTGCTCGGATAAGGCCTCCCAGGCCCTTGGTTTCAAGATATTGATTCAAGTGCACAAAGACTTCTTCTTGGCTAACAGAGGTGAGCGCCAATGATAGTAGTTGCTTACACTCATCCAGCGTGACTTTTCTAATAAGCCAGTTTATTTTTCTTAAGTTAAAGCCGTTCATACTTAGGCGGCGATAACCCATTCCCATTAGCAGTAATGCTCCAGCTGGCTCACCTGCAATTTCACCGCAGATAGTTACGGGCACCTGGTTTTGATTGGCTTTTTGAACCACGTCGTAAAGCGCCCCTAATACTGCAGGATGATAGCTGTTGTAGAGCCCTGCCACCCGCGTATTGTTTCTATCCACCGCGAGCAGATATTGGGTCAGGTCGTTACTGCCTACCGAAAAGAAATCCACGTGCTTTGCTAATTGAGGAAGCTGATAAAGTACCGACGGGACTTCTAGCATAATACCTAACTTAGGCTTGGTTAACGTTTGTCCTGACTCTGCAATCTCATCACAAATTTCATAATATGCCTGATTAATTAGCCGCTTAGACTCCTGCACTTCAGATACGGTGGAGATCATAGGCAGCATAATTTGCAAATTGCTTAGGCCTACACTTGCACGGAGCATGGCGCGAACCTGAACCAAGAAAATTTCTGGATGATCAAGGGTAAGGCGGATGCCTCGCCACCCCAAAAATGGGTTTTCTTCATTAATGGGGAAGTACGGTAGTGGCTTATCGCCTCCTACGTCGAGAGTACGCATAGTGATAGGCAATGAAGGCGCGGCCTCAAGCACTTGGCGGTACAGCTTTACTTGCTCTTGTTCTGAAGGAAAACGCTCGCGTAACATAAAGGGGATCTCGGTGCGATAAAGCCCTACACCCGCACCAATTTGTTCAGCGTTTAGCTCGACTTCAGCTGAAAGGCCTGCGTTGATATAAAGAGACATTCTACAGCCATCAACGCTTTCGCAAGGTTTATCAGCCTCGGCGTCAATTTTCTCTGCGATGGCCGACTCTTCTTCAATGAGCTGTATAAATTCAGACTTGATGTTGCGTTCAGGCGATACAATGACCTCGCCTGAATACCCATCAAGCAAAATCTCTTTGTCTTCGAGTAGTGCTGGCGTAACGTTTTGACAGCCCATCACTGCAGGCACGCCCATGGCTCTAGCCAATATTGCCGCGTGAGAGTTATTTGAACCGCGAATAGAAATAATGCCTTTTAGCTTACCTCTTGGAAATTCGGCAAGCATAGGCGCTGAGACTTCATCAGCTACGAGAATACTGGCTTCGGTTATCGTTTTTTCAGTAACCTTTTTGCCATTCGCTTCATACAAAATGTTGGCAAGAATACGGTCGGATAAATCGACAATATCAATGGCACGCTCTTGCATGTAAGGGTCGTCCATTGCTTGAAAGCGTGCGGCATAGCTTTCTACAACCATTTTTAATGAAGACGCCGCATCCCAACCTTGGCGGATTTTTTCTTCTACTTCCCGCCCAAGGCTGTTGGCATCTAGCAGATGATGATACAGCTGAAAAATGGACTTAACATCGTCGGGGATGCCGTCATCTAACCGCTTCGATAACGCATCGACATGACCTCGCGTAACTTCAACCCCTTTGCGATAGAGTTGAATTTGATCTTGAGGAGATTGCGTGCGCTTTACGACCCAGTTTTTAAGGTTAATAGATTTGTCTGGAGACACTCCCTTGCCAATAGCAAGGCCTGGAGAACCCGCAATACCACGCACATTTTTTTGCCGCGCAGTATTGTCGTTCGAATTTGACAGCGTCAAAGCCCCGCGAATATCAGCATTGGTTATTTCTAACGCGAGCTGCGCAGCAAGGGTGACTAAGAATGCTTCTTCGTCTTCACTGAAGCGGCGCATTTGTGATTGCTGAAGGGTAATAACACCAAGCACACGCCGTTGGTTGATAATAGGCGTACCTAAAAAGGCGTTATAGTTTTCTTCCTGAACTTCGGGGTAATGTTTGAATCGAGGATGGCTATGAGCATTAACGATATTAAGGGGCTCTTCCCGCTGACCTACCAGCCCGATAAGCCCTTCTGAGAAGCCAATGCGTACCTGCTCGACTGCATCGGGATGTAGTCCGTCAGTGGCTTTAAGGATAAATTCTTGGGTGTCGTAATCGGCAAGGTAAATAGAGCATGAATCGACATCTAGGGTCTGTTTAACCCGTGAGGCTAGCCTAAACAACGCCGTATCGAGAGCAGGAATTTGATTCATTTCCTGCACGATACGCTTTAACGTGGTTAACATTGTTCCTTGCTGGCTCTGAGGGCTCACCGGTTTTTCCTTTTTTACTCGCAGTTTACTCGCTGCTTACTCCGCACACCGCAATATTGCACACCTCTTTCTTGCGTACCTGAACTTCGCATACGCTTATCCACGCCTGCGTTTCTTGCCACGTTTATGTGGCGCTGCGTTTTGGCGCTGTTGAGGCCGATGCTGCGCAGACATAACTACAGGCGAGAACTCTTTCATTACTCGTCTGTATACATCGCGCTTAAACGATACAACGTTTCTTATTGGATACCAGTAACTTACCCACCTCCAGTCATCGAATTCAGGATGACCTGTTTTAAGTACATTAACGTCTCGCTCGTTACAATCGAGCTGCAACAAGAACCATTTTTGTTTTTGTCCTATACAAACAGGGTTGCTGCCTTGTCGAATTAATCGCTTCGGCAGCTTATATCTAAGCCAGTTACGGGTAACACTTAAAATAGTGACATCTTTCGGTGTCAGCCCTACTTCTTCGTGAAGCTCGCGGTACATAGCTTGTTCAGCAGATTCCCCTTCATCAATTCCGCCTTGAGGGAACTGCCATGAATGTTGACCATAACGTCTTGCCCAAAATACTTGACCCATTTTGTTGCAAATCACTATGCCCACATTCGCACGGAATCCATCGGCATCTATCACATAGACTCCCGGGCACACTATACTGTTATATGTTTTCATTCTTCCACAAACTATGCTCCAATCATAGTCTTAATATTCGTACCCGCTTTTCAAACAGGAAATTAGCCATATTTATGCAGCCTCCAGCGTCTCCCCCGTCATCTCCAGATAGCCTTTTAGCCCGTTGTCATGCGATAGCAGGCTTGACGCTTGGAGAGCTTGCGGACATGGCAAATGTAGCCATTCCGGCCAATTTACAACGTCACAAGGGGTGGCCAGGCATGCTGATAGAGAAGTGGCTGGGCGCGAGTGCAGGTTCGAAGCCTCAACAGGACTTTCCTGAACTTGGTATCGAACTTAAAACTATTCCCATTGACGCCCATTTTTCCCCCTTAGAAACCACCTACGTTTGTTTTGCCCCGCTTTTGATGACGCCCGGCATTACATGGGAAACGTCTAACGTGCGAAACAAACTACAGCAGGTATTGTGGCTACCTATTGAAGGTGACAGAGCTATTCCGCTGGCCCATAGGCGGGTAGCAACAGGCTTCTACTGGCGACCGAATGAACACGAAGATGCGGTATTGAGACACGATTGGGAGGAACTGGTCGAGCAAATTGCAACTGGACAGGTCGAGTCGATCACCTCTCGTCAAGGCGAGGCCTTACACATTCGTCCTAAGGCAGCAAACGGGAAAGTGCTCACCGACGCGTTGGGGCCAGAAGGTCAGCGTATCAAAACCCGTCCTCGCGGCTTTTATTTACGTAAAACCTTCACCCATCAAATATTGATAAATGCATTTGGTGGCTAACGCGAACTCAACGTCTAGCACAATACTCTTGTTTATCTTAGCGGCGTGGAGTTTAGGTGTTTAACCAAATACTCACTCAAAAACTTTTCTGAATTTATCCCCATGCGTTTTGCCACGGCTTCAAGTTTAGCGTCGCTGCGCAGCAGTACATTCTTGGCGTACTCTAAGCGGTAGTGGAAAATGAAACGCCTAAAGTTTTTCTTTTCGGTAAGTTGCAAGGCCAATGCGAGCGAGGTGGGGTCGATATCTGCCCCTTTACAAAACTCACTGAGGGTAAGGAAGCGAACCTTGTACGCCTTTGATTCTATGGTGTAGCGTTCTGCTTTAGAAATAATACTGCTAATTTCATAAGGCGTTGCCTTGCCTTCATCTAAGCGTTCGTAATCGAGTGGCGACGGGGACGTCCGTCGTATAAAGGTTAGTGAAAACAGTACAACTAGAATTGCCGTTCCAATCATCAGATGATGAAATCCTTCCCAAAAAGGAACAGGGAAGAAGCCGAATGTTGCGGCCGTCACAAGTAAAATACTCATAAACGCAACGCCAACCAAGCTCCCCATTACTCCGGCAAGCCTAGGCATTTTCAGGTTTTTTATATCCACCGCCTGCTCTGGTAAGTGCCTATGGTACATTTGAATATGCTCGGTAATAAGAATACCTATGAGCAACACGCTAAACCCCGTTAACAGTGATGCAATATAGGCAGGCCACAATAGCAGAGGCTGACCATGAGGAGACGATGAGAGCCATTGCTGCTTATCGTCTACGGGTATTAGGAGAATGGCGCACTGAAAAACGCCGGTCATCACGACAGGCCACCACAGCCGCTTTCGTGCCGTAGGGTAAGCTAACAGCATGGGTTTTATTGCGCGGTAACAACACGTAATCGCGATTACAGCAAATACTTCTGATAACCCGTAGATACTAGCCAACCCTGTGGCATTTGCCATACGAAGCCACTCATCCAGCATAAACACAGGCCAGCACAAAAACGCTGCCGTTAGCCAGCGTCCACTGCGTAAATTGACTTTTTGAACGAACAGACGCACAAAGCCAATGGCATAAATGCCAAGCAGTGCGTAAAGGAAATAGTCATTTATGGCTGAGGTCATCAGCGCCCTCCATCCTTGAGATTCGAGTTGCCTTTACCGTGCATGTTTACAGTAACCACATATACATAGAAAACAATTACCAGTAAACGTCACGTTGCATAGCCACTGTGCGAGTTCGTTCCATAATACGAATTAATGTACTGAGCTTTTCTGACGTCCATTTTCGCACCTCGTCATGAGAGTCTACTTCGGCGTCGTCTATTGACTGCTTTAACATAAGCAGCGCATTCAGCTCATCAATACCAGTGAGCAAATCTAACCACGGCGCGCGAAAATTACCCCGCTCTTCTACAAACAAGTCACCCAGCAGAAACCCACTCCATAATGTCTGCCTAAGCATCACTTCTACAGCGCTGTAATTGGCAGGCCCCATGGTTTTATTTAGCGGCATGCTTTGCTGTACAGTTTGCCAACCTTGCGACAGCCAACCTTTTGCATGATCAAGCACCGGATGGTCAAAACCCGTTGCGACTTTTTGCCACGGCTTATTCTGGATAAGACTTATGGCGTGTAGCTTAATGTCTGTGGCATCGTTGTCGAAAAACAGTTTTTCGGGCTCATGAGCCTGCATTAAGCCTGTTTGTCGTCCTTGCAAATAGCTTACTACTGCAGGATGTTTGCTGAGTGTTTTGTTAAACATGCTCTTTTTAGAGAGCAAGTAACGCAAACTTTGTAAGTCGTCTTGCCAACCCCACTTTTGCGCATGGGTGACCAGTTTTTTATGCAGGGCTAGTAGCTCAGGGCACTGCAGAACCGGCAAGTAAAGCGATACACTTTGAAGTAACAAGCGTACACTCTTGGCGACTTCCGCGAGCATTTTTATTGAACCACTTTCGCAAAACACATGCTCGTGGTGCTGCCAATGCGCCAATGCAGTTTGAACCGCGTGGCTAAATGCTTCTTCCGTGGTGGTTGTGTCTTCAAGCGCAAGGAAATCTGGCAGGTGTCGAACTTTAGCGTTAAAACCGTGAAGTAATTGATATCCCTGCGCCGCTTTTGATACATCACTAAGGCGTACCGGCATGTTGTCGTTTATTAGCACAGCTAACGTAAACAAACTGTTGATATCACCTGACATCAACTCAAGCTCTATTTCGTTGATTGGGGAACTGGCTTTTTCTGTACTTGCTTCACCACAGTCCAGCACAATCTCAACCACACTTTCACCCACACTAACCACATAGGCATTGCGAGTAAAGTGAGTGCTAAACTGTTTAGATAGCCGCGTGTTTTTTGCCGCCACATCCCAATCCTGGGGCCAAGCGCTGGCTTCAAATAGCGTGAGGTCGGGCCTTGAATTATCAAGGCTCACATTGTATTCCATGCGTTTGTGCAGACCACCGCTGACCACGCCGTTAGTCTTTAGCGTCTGTTCGTATTCACCATTGTTACCTCGAACACGAAAGCCCATTTTATTGTTTTGAAAATCGAGCTTATCCGTATCGTAATAGTCGTTCTCTAAGCGCATTTCACGATGAGAGTTAACCTGAATACTGTTTTTTTCGAAAAGAGGAAGTACACGTTGACTAAACGCATGGTGGGCGTTGTCACCCGTTACAAATTTTAATTCTATTTCTGACATGGTTGCGCTAGGCACAGCTTATGATGCTGACACCTTACCTTTGTCGCTTACTTTTCGCAATGCTGGCGCCATGAAACAAGATGCTTTAATTAGACAAAAGTGGAACAAACTTGCCTTTATCGCGGTCAACCAATACCATCTTCACGTTTTAAATTCTAAAATTGGACTTCATATGATTCGAAAGTGGTTAGCAGCAGCCCTTATTGCATGCTCTTTTCAAGCATTTTCGCTACAAGATACCGCTGATTTAGAAGCGTCTTCTTCGCATTACATTAGAGATGACTTGTTTATCTTTATGCATACTGGACCTGGTCGTAACTACCGTATTCTAGGTTCAATTGAAGCAGGCACACCTATTACTGTGCTTGCACGCGACAATGATGCTGAATTCACGCAAATTACCGACGATGAAGGACGTAAAGGCTGGGTTGAAAGTAAGTTTGTGTCTAATACCATGTCGCAAGCCGAGCAATTGCCAATCATAAGTGAGAAGCTAGCTGAGAGCCAAAGTGGACTTCAAGCTGCACAATCAGAAAATGCCAAACTTCGTCAGCAGCTTAACGATGCTCGCCAAAAGGTGTCTAAACTTACCACCACAAACGACGAGCAAGCGTCTCAAATTATTCGTTTAACGGCTAAGGTCGAAAGCGCTAATAAAGACGAGCTTGTTACCTGGTTTACTCGCGGTGGCATAGTGGCAGGCGTGGGGATATTGCTTGGTGTAATGCTCACTTACCTTCCTAAACGCAAGCGTAGAAACAGCGAATGGATGTAGTGTAGGTTTTATAGCTGGACGCTAAAAAACGAAAACGCCGATGTTAGCATCGGCGTTTTCTATGGGGCTCGTTTCGGTAAATGGATTAGGAGTGACAAAGTGCAAACACTTTGACGAGTTATATGCGCCTATTATCGTACTGTAAGCACCACTCTATACCCTATTGTCATACGAGAAACATCACCTTGGTCATCATGTGAACCTCGGGCTGTTATCCTCTCATGTGCATAACCCCATTTAAGCTTCGCACAAAGCTTATCAATGAGTTTTAACCCTATTCCAAATCCGCCATCTAACTCACTGATAGTCGGCGCAGATAAAGTCGCTTGGCCTTTTTCGTTAAGCGCCTCTTCTTCAAGGCCGTCCTCTTCGTTGAGCACGGTGAGCGTTGCATCTGAAAGACTTATTGTGACTCTTCCTTGCTGCGTGTGCTGATAAGCGTTTCGAATCACATTTCCGATCACAATTTCGCTCGCCGTTTTCGCCAGCGTTAACTCACAATCGCTCAATTGCAGCTGCACACTCACGTCTTTTCCCGACAACAAATACATTAAATCTTGGCTTAGAGCCTCAACCATTGCTTTAAGGTTAACCTTTTCTTTGGGTAAAGCTGCTTCTTCATTTCTTCCTAACCAAAGTAGAGTTTCGGTCAAATCTGCCATGGTTTTTGAGGCATGATCCACCCGCGCAAGCGCGTTATTGCTTTTAGTATTTTCACTATCGATCACTCTGTGCAGTAATGCCGCGCTACTTCTAATGACGGCAATCGGCGTTCTAAGCTCGTGACTCGCATGGTTAACAAATTCCCGTTCTCGATTTAGGGTGTTGCGCACGTTTTGCAAGCTGCCATGTATCATCCCTGCTAGCGCGTTAAGTTCCTTATAACGAAACTCTGGGATAGGCTTATCGAGCTCTTGTTCATCCAAAGACGCCGCCCACCTCTGCAATGACTCTATGGGGCGAGACACGCTGCGCATAAGAAAAAGCAAGGCGACAAAAAACGAAACCAGTGCAACTACGCCCACAATGGCGCTGTAAATAACATGGTTTATTCTAAAGTGTTTTTTGCCGTCAGAAGGTGGCGCGACAAACACTTGGGTAACGTATCGCGATTCTCCATTTTCTAACGGAACTAACACGGCAAAGTGAGCCGAAATAGGACGGGAAAACCAATCAGGTTTGTTGATATCTTTCATAAGTGAAAACGGTATAAAGCTCTCTTTGGAAAAGCTCTGCTTCACTTCGACAGGCAAACTCTCGTAGTTCGCAAAAACATGTAAATCGAGAATTTGAGCATGCTTGTTGTCATCAAGCTCTGCGCTTTCTGCCGCCCGTATCATGGTATTTCTCAGCATGCCGTCCATACCATCGAAAAAGCTATCGCTGCTTTGTATTGAAAAGAGCACGATAACTACGGCGGCCAAACTTAATAGCGACCACAAGACGTAGCGTCTTAAGCTGATGCGAAGGCCATTTACCACTGATCGTTTCCTTTATTTGTACTTTTTGGTTCCGCGCTTGTACTTTGCACTGAACTAGACTGTTCTGGTTTTAACGACACACAAAAGCCTGTGCCGGCTACTGCTTTTACCTCTATGCTGGCATTCGCTTGCACCAGTGATTTACGCAAATTATGAAGATGCACTTTAAGCGCATTGCTCTCTGGCGCATCTTCTCCCCAAACCGCATCGAGAAGACGCTCCCGTGGCATAACTTTTCCTTGTTGCTGTAACAATGCCTTTAGCAGCGTAAATGCTGTGGGGCTTAACTTAATAGGCACGTTCTCAACACTTACTACGTCGCTTCCCATTGCTAAACTTACGTTGCCAAAGCACAGCTTTTTCACTTGTGATGAACGCCTGTGCGCCAGTGCAAAAACCCGAGCAACCAGTTCGGGCATGTCAAACGGTTTCACTAAATAATCATCGGCGCCTTTTTGAAACCCTTCTAGCTTGTTTTCCAACCGGTCACGGGCGGTTAGCATAATAATAGGCGTATCGTTACCATCTTCCCGCACCCTCTCACATACGCTTAAGCCATCAAGTCGCGGTAAATTAATGTCCAGCACCACAACATCAAACGGATGCTTTTGGATAAGAGACAACGCGGCTACACCGTTTGCAGCGTGGTCACATACCATGTCTTCAAGCTCTAAATAGTCGATAATATTGCCCGCCAGGCCCATATCATCTTCCACTAGTAACACGCGGATCATTAGCCGTACTCTCCGTTAAAGGTTTAACCAAATGCTTTGCCATTAAACGGCTTACATCGTCATAAATTAACAGTAATGCGGGTATTAATAAAAGTGTGATGACGGTGGCAAACAATATACCGTAACCCAGCGACGCAGCCGCCGGAATTAAGAACTGCGCTTGTACCGAGGTTTCGCCCAATATGGGGTATAAGCCTACAAAGGTGGTTATTGAGGTCAACAACACAGCCCGTAAGCGACTGGTACAAGCTTCAATAACTGCCGTTTCCACCGGCACACCTTCTTCTCGCAAAGCGTTGAATCGTGAAACCAACAACAAGCTGTCGTTAACCACCACACCGCTAAGCGCCAATATGCCGTTCAGCGAGAGCAGACTTATCATTAATCCATTCGACCAGTGGCCGATAATGGCTCCGACTATACCAAAGGGGATGGCGGTCATAATAATAAGCGGCTGTACGTAGGATTTAAGCGGAATCGCCAACAACGCAAAAATAGACAACAAGGCTAATATAAACAAGCTCTGCATAGAGCTTTGCGTTTCAGCTTGCTGCTCAGCCTCACCGGCAAAATAAAGCGATAAGTCCTGATACTGACGCGATAGCTGAGGAACAAACTCGTTGTTTAAGTGATTCACCAGTTCGGTTGAGGTGATAACATCGCTATCCACCGACGCGCTAACCGTTAGGGCGCGTAGGCCGTCTATACGTACCACCTGTTTTTCTTGTACATCTTGAATAACGTTAGCCACTACAGAAAGCGGTACTACGGTGCCGTCGTCCAGACGCACTTGCGTGTTCATTACATCAGACGGATTCATTCTGTCTTGTTCAGGATAACGCACCCGCACTTTTACTTCGTTTTTATCGCGCAAATAGCGCTGAACAATTTCGCCACCAAATGCTTTTAACAGCTGTTGCGATAGGCTTTGCGTATTCAACCCCAACGCTCGTCCTTCGGGGGTAAGTTCAAAGCGCATCATGGCTTCGCCGGGTGTCAGCGAGCTCTCAACTGCATATACACCATCGATATTGTTAAGTACTTCAATAAAGGCATCGTTAGCCGCCGTCAGGGTATCGTCGTTAATGCTTTTAATTTCAACGTTAAACCCGTCGACCATCTCTCGGCGTGAGCGTATTTTTAGACTTTTTACGCCTTCTAAATTGCCAGTTAACGCATTCCAGCGTGACGACAATTCATCAAGAGAATAAGAGGAGTCTTCATCAAGTGAAATGGTGATTGTGCCGCTTTGATCGCCACTCGCCGTTACTTGTAAACTGCTAATGCCACTTTTATCTGCGCCGTTTTCTTGGGTTAATTGGCGGTCTGCCTCTAGCGCATTTTTCTCTAGCAGCATTAAGTTGCGTTCGTTCTGTCCATAGCTGGCATCGCTGTAAAGCGACATATTGGCCGAAACCGTATCGTCCTGCATACTGGGGAAGAAGCTTACTCTTACCGCACCTGTGAGCGGTAGGCTAACCACCATGACAAATAAGGCAATAAACAACAATACAGCGGCATAACGGTACGCTACGGTGACTTTCAACAGGCGCTGATACACGCGGTAATTAAACCACTGAAGTCCACCATCCGCTTTTTGCTGCACTTTGTTCCATACGCCACCTAATCCCCCCCGCGCTTTTTGCTTGGTTGGCAGATGGGCTAAATGAGAAGGTAAGATCAGCTTCGATTCCACCACCGACAGCAACAAACACAAGGTAACGATAGTGCCGAACTGAGAATAAAGCGTACCTAAGCCGCCCGATACGTTCGATAATGCGAAAAAAGTGGCCACTGTGGTTAGTACACCAAACAGTGTGGGAACCGCCACTTTATGGGTACCTAAGATGGTATTTTGAAGCGTATCGCCATGCTGTTTACGCGTGGCGTACACGCTTTCCCCCACCACCACGGCATCGTCCACCACAATGCCAAGGGCCATGATAAAACCGAATGTGGTCATTTCGTTTAGCGTCATTCCCGTATAGCTGTCGGTCATGAAGTACAAGGTGCCGAAGAAGATAAAGGGCAACCCAGCCGCCACCAAAATGCCACGCGTAAATTAAGAAACACGGCGAGAGTAACAAATACCAACACAATGCCCATAAGCGCATTACTGGTAAGTAACGTCAATCGCTCGGTAATTAGCGTGCTTTTGTCATACCAGGTTTCAAGCTCTACGCCTTCAGGTAGCAAGCCTTTCTCGTGCCATGCGTCCACTACTTCGTGAGCCTGCTGTACCATTTTTGTTACGTCACCATATTCATCCATAAGCACCTGGATACCATACCCATTGGTACCGTTGTAACGTGACAAGTGATAGCTGTCATCGGCAAACATATCGCGCACTGTAGCAACATCGCCAACGGTGAGTATGACGCCATTGGTATCGGTAATGAGGGGGATGTTGGCAAAATCTTTCGCCCAGTAAGACTGTTCAGACGCTTTTAAACGAATCACTTTTTCTTTGTTGCGCAAGCTGGTTGTAAGCGCGGTATTCGACTCCTGGTTAACGGCATCAGCCACGTCTGACAGCGTTAATCCGTAGGCTTGAAGCTTACCTTCGTCTATTTCAATAGACATCATAGGGTCGACAAAGCTACCTGCACTGACTTCGCGAATGTCGTCTGTTGCCAGTAAATCTCGCTCTAATTGCTCACCCAAGTATTGAAGCGAAGCGTGATCGACGTCACCATAAAGCTGCACCCAAATAGCGTGTTCTTGTCGGCGTGCTTTGCTTATAACAGGATTTTCAGCATCAGATGGGAAGTTAGAAATACTATCTACTTCGGTTTTGATGTCGTTGAAAAGTGTGTCTAAATCGTATTCGGTTTCCTTTTCTACCTGCACACTGGCGCCGCTGGCGTTCGAGGTAGACGTAATTCGCTTGATCCCCGGGATTGCTTCCAGAGCGGTTTCAATTTTGATAGCTATCCCTTCTTCTGCTTGTTTAGGATCACCGCTATCGTATGTCATTGAAATGGTAACAAAGCGTGGCTCCATACTTGGGAATGCCTCTTTGCGGATATCGTTCATGGAAACCAAGCCAAGCACGATAAGGCTGACCATGAGCAAATTGGCCGCTACTGAGTTCTGCGCAAACCAAGCGATAATTCCCCGGGCGTTATTCCCACCATTCCTATTGTTTTTCGGACTCTCGCCCCCGCCAAACGGCGCGCCGTTTCGATTATTTGTCATCAGCTTGCCCTCCTGTTTGTCCTTCCACTACAGGCAATACTTTGGTATTCACCAGATAGCTGTTTAAAGGGCGTGCAACCACCAGCGCTTGGCGTATTTCGCCAACCTGTTCTGACATGCTGTTGCCGCTAGCGTTACCCGAGGTTTTACCCGCAACATTACTCACAATATCGCCCGTAATTTCACTGTTTTTTGGCGGGGTAGTGTAGGCATAACCTTCGCTTTCAAACAAAACCGAAGGCGTGAACTTTGCCAACTGCCCGGTAGATGGCATTACTAACCATACTTCTTGCTTTTGCGAGATAGCAGAAGCCGGCAGTTTCCACACATTGTCGAGAGCTCTTCCTTCAATATCTGCCTGCACAAAGCTGCCGAATAAAAGAGGCGTTGAGTATGCTAACGGCTTTTCAATAACCGCTATGGCGTTTCGCTGACGCGTTGTATCGCTTTGATGCCATTCAGCGCGAACGATATTAGCAACCCAGGTATTTCCTGTAGTGGTATCGGTAAGCGTTACCGGCCAGTTAAGGGAGGCATCACCAGACAACTGCGTTTCATCACCAGAAGGTAGTTGAGCCCATTGGCTAGGTGAAAGACCAATAGCCACTTCGGCAATATCTGCAGAATAAAGTGTGGCGACCGCACTGCCAGCTTGAACATAGCTCCCTAGCGCAATGTCACGGCTGACCACCAATGCATTAAAAGGTGCACGTAACGAGGTAAACGCCAAATCTCGCTTGGCTGAATTTACACTTTGCTCGGCTTCATCCAAAGTGGCCTGAGCCGCCTTTAGCTGTGGCTCACGCAGTACTAATGCCGATAAAGGTTCACCATCAAGCCCTGAACGTGTCCATTCATCTTTCGCTTGAATACCCTGTAATCGCTCTTCTTCCAGACTTACCACAGCCGCTTGATAGGTAGCATTTGCACTTGCTAACGCCTGTTGATAGTTGGTGTCATCAATACGTGCCAATACCGTGTTATTTGCCACTAGGGCACCAGTTTTAAAAGACGAAGATATATCAGTAACTTGACCACTAACCTGTGCGACTAAGCTCAAACTATCTTGCGGAACAACCTGACCATACCCCCTCACCTTAGCGTTATAGCTGTCGGCGGTTACATCAATAACGCCTACTTGAGCCAGCTGAGTATTGCCGCTTTGTTCTCCCTTTGGGCTGCGATTAGTGGTATTCACTGATGACGTGTCGCTTGCCTTGTTAAGCCTGTTCACACCGCTATCGGCAGCAGGTAATGCTGCTGTCCTTTCACCACCTGCAGTTTTCTTTGCCTGAGCGGCATTTTGTGGTTGCTCAGCATTCGCTGAAATTGCTGGAGACGTTGGCTTTGATTCGGTCTGCGGTTTTGCGCCGGGATGTTGGGCACCCATATTCATCATGGTATACATAACCGCTAGCGCAATACTTGCAGCGGCGAGTAAGGTTACAATAATTCGTTTGTTTCTCATTGTGACACTCCAAGGCCAAGGGCTAGGCCTAAGTCAATTCGATTTTGTAATTTCTGGGCGTGCAGCTCAACTGCCTGAGCTTGTAAGTTAAAGCGCGTGTCATATACGGAAAGTAAGTCCAAGATGTCAGCAAGGCCCTGTCGATACTGACCTTCAATGGTAGAGACGCTGCGCTCTGCATTTGCTAACGCCACGTTGGTGTGGCTAATTCGAGCACTCAACGCAGTCTCGCTATCCAGCGCATTTTGGGTTTCCTGTACCGCCGTTAATAACGTTTCGCGATACTGCCACCAGGCATTGGCTGAGGTTAGCTTTGCATCTTCAACTTGCGCCCTTAGAGCGCCCCCCTGAAACAGTGGCGTGGTCATCTGTCCAAGCAAACTCCACAAAGGGTTAGTAAACAAAGCTTGTGAAGGTGTAGAGGCATTATCAGAAAGGGATGCAGACAAGCTAATGCTTGGCAACAGGGCTTTGTACGCCACATCGACTTTAAACTCTGTTGCTTTTAACGCATAAAAGGCCGCCTGAAGATCGGGTCTACGTGCCAGATCCTGTTTCGGCAAAGTTGTTAGCGGCAATAACACGTCGGGAAAACTAACTTGAGTGTTGAGCTCGTTTAGCGATTGGTTTTGTCTGCCTAAGAGTACGGCCAACGTGCGCTTTGCTGTTAAAAGTGCATTTTCATATTGGGCAATAGTCGCGCGAGTATTTGCACTGCTTGTACGCGCAGTATCTAAATCGTCTAGGCTTCCCAGCCCGGTGCTATAGCGCTTTAAAATAACGGCTTCGTTATTTTCTAGTACCGTTAACCGAGACTGCTCAATATTCAGTAATTGCTGCTGAGTGAGTACGTCGATATAGCTTCTTACTACGTTAGCGACCAGAGAATCTCTGGCAGACTGATAGCTGGCTCTGGCACTTGCTGCATCTAAGTTTGCTGCACTTATTCCATCGCTGATTTTTTGCCATAGGTCCAGCTCCCAACTGACATTCATGCTCGCGCTATAGCTCGGACTGCTCGAATTAGAGCTCGTACTGGAGTTGGTATTTGAGCTGGTAGATGCACTGCTATTGGTGGTTTCACTTTTTGACGCAGAGAAGCTCGCGTCAACATTAAGGTTCCTATCCGCTTTTGCACTATCAATGGCTACTTGTGCTTTTCTAAGCGTTATTAACGACTGCTGCAGACTAGCATTAGAAGACAGGGCTTCATCAATGTAACCAGCTAAGTGGGGTAACTCTTTGATATCAATGACATCGGTTAACGTCGTGTCCGAATTCAGCTGCAAGGTTTGTGTTGATTCTTGTTGCCGTCCTTGAGACTGCCACACAACGTTGTTACCCGTTGACGACGATGCCGATTCGCTCAACGCTCTGTCATCAGTACTTGTGCATGCAGACAGCAAAATGCAAAGGGTAATGCTATTTACCGTCAGTTTTATCTTGCCCATGACTTGTGCCTATTATTTGGCGCACAGCTTACTTTCGAAGGTCTATGCGCAGCTTTTTTAAATTAACTGACACGAGTATTTCAAACGCAGGGTTAAGGTCCGGTTAAGAAAAGAGCAAGGAATTAGAAATAAATGAGAAAGGTAAGAATAAGGTATTAAAAAGGCCAGCTTAGCGCTGGCCTTTGAATGACATGTTGTGAAGATAGCTCTCAATTAAATCGCTATCTTGCAAAGTCGGTATTTACCACAAGCATTATCGCTTATTCATCATCTTCGACCAAGGTCATCAATGACGTGTTACCACCTGATGCCGTAGTATCAATACTGATGGTTTTTTCGGTCATCAAACGTTGAATAAGATTGTCGTTATATTCTGCTGTGATAACCGGCAAAATAGCGCCTTCGCGGGATGACAGCATTGCTGTAATACGCGCAGTACGTTCAGTACCAGAGTCGACCACCACGCCAGATAAATCTTCATCCATTAGCAAGGTATCTAGATGCGCAAGACGCGCTACCTGAAATAAGCCTTTAGGTGCGCCCGTTGATTCAAATTTATTTTGAATTTCAACGGCTTCTTCATAGAAGATTTCAGACACAACTGATACTACCGGGTTACCCGTTGATAGCGCGGTCACAATAGACAGTAACCAGTATTCAAAAGTTACTTCTTTATCGGCGAAACACACCAAGATCCCGCGAGGCTCTAGGTAAAGCTTGTTCGATTCACCTGTTGGGCCCGGCAGGGTTTGTGGCTTGGCAAGCTTGCGTTCAACGCTGGTTAGCTGCTGACGCGCCGTCGCAAGCGTACGGTTCAAGTCATCAGCAAGCTCGTCAACAATGTCCACTTTCGCAATTTTTGCCAGAAGCTGACGTACCATAGAAATACGGTCATTCAACGGCGTATGACGCCACTGCACTTCCACCGCTTTCGCTTTATCCATCATTACGTGCGCACGCTCGGCAATCTTTTCATCACCGACAAGCGCTGCATCAGTACCGTCTACATCATCAATGCGCGATGGCTTAGGTGTAGCACGCTCCATCATTAAGCGAGGCAGATAGTTGGGGCCCCCCGCTTTTGGACCTGTACCAGACAATCCACGTCCACCGAACGGCTGAACGCCAACAATAGCGCCGATCATGTTGCGGTTAATGTACACGTTACCCGCGCGGCTCTTCGCTGCCAGCTCGTTAGCACGCTCTTCAATACGCGAGTGAATGCCCATAGTCAGGCCGTAACCTGTGCCATTGATTTGCTCTAGCACACTATCAAGGTTTTTCGACTTAAAGCGAACAATATGCACCACAGGGCCAAACACTTCTTTTTCAAGCACATCGATGTTCTTGATTTCATACAAGGTCGGTGCAAAGAAAGTACCGTTTTCAAAGCCTGCTGGCATTTCATTGCGATAAAGCAGCTTAGCTTTATCTTCCATATACTCTTGGTGATCGGTCAGGCTCTTAAGTGCCTTCTCGTCAATAACAGGGCCCACATCGGTAGCAAGCTGCGTTGGGTCACCAACGGTAAGCTCTTTCATGGCGCCGGTTAGCATTTCGATAAGGTCATCAGCAATTTCGTCTTGAACGAACAATACGCGAAGCGCTGAACAGCGCTGACCGGCACTTTGGAAACCAGAGTGGATCACGTCATCAACTACCTGCTCTGGCAGTGCAGTTGAATCAACAATCATACAGTTTTGACCGCCGGTCTCTGCAATCAATGGCACCTGTTCGCCACCACGTTCTGCAAGTACTTGGGAAATTAACGTACCGGTTTGCGTTGAACCTGTGAACATTACCGCTTTAATGCGCTCGTCTGGCAGAAGGGTTTCGCCCACTTCTTTACCTGGCGATACGATAAGTTTCAATGCATCTTCTGGCAGGCCTACCGAGTGCATAATATCTACCGCTCGCTGCGCAATAATGCTGGTTTGTTCAGCAGGCTTAGCAATAACCGTGTTACCTGTTACAAGTGCCGCTGCCACTTGGCCTAAGAAGATGGCTAGTGGGAAGTTCCACGGGCTAATACAAAGCACAACACCACGAGGAAGTAAGCGTTGATCTTCAGCAAGCTCTTCTGCACGCGCCGCGTAGTAGCGACAGAAATCAACGGCTTCACGCACTTCATCAATACTGTCTTGCGCTACTTTACCGGCTTCACGCATACAGATAGCGATAAGCTCAGCCATGTGGCGCTCAAGCGCATCTGCTGTTCGATTAAGTATTTCAGCGCGCTCGCTTACATCGCGTTTAGACCATGCTTCAAACCCAGCTTCGGCTTCATCTAATGCTTTGCGCATATCATCAGGCGTAGCGTAATGGTGATAACCTACCACGTCGTTGTGGTTAGTTGGGCTAAGTACCGCTGTCGCACCTTCTGGCACTTCACCGGTCACTTTGTAGTAATCCTGCCAGCGTTCAAGTTCGTGTTTAAGCGCCGTTACCGCATTGGTGTCGGTAAGGTCTAGACCACGCGAGTTATCGCGCTCTGGCGCATACAGCCCACGTGGGGTTTTGATTAACTTGTTATAGCGTACTTTCAGGCGTTGTGTTTTCTCTACCGGATCTTCAAGCAAAGACTCAACCGGTTTTTCATCGTCAACGATAGCGTTTACAAACGACGAGTTCGCGCCGTTTTCAAGAAGACGACGTACAAGGTAGGCCAATAAGTCTTCGTGTTCACCTACCGGTGCATAAACACGGCACTGAATTTTATCCTGTGTTACCACCTGATCGTAAAGGGTATCGCCCATACCGTGCAGACACTGGAACTCAAAACCTTCTTTGTCGTCACCAGCAAGCTCAACAATAACAGACGCAGTGTAGGCATTGTGAGTCGCAAACTGCGGGTAAATGGTGTCGCGATACTCAAGTAGACGGTTCGCACAGGCATGGTATGACACATCTGTTGACGACTTACGGGTAAATACAGGGAACTCTTCAAGGCCCGCTTGTTGAGTAAGCTTAATCTCAGTATCCCAATAGGCACCTTTAACCAAACGCACCATTAGCGGACGACCTACCTCTAGGGTAAGTTCACGTAAGTGCTCTATAACGTGGATTGCGCGTTTTTGGTAGGCCTGTACGGCCAAGCCAAAGCCTGTCCAACCGTTCAAGTCTTCATTGCGAAATACAGCTTCAATAATGTCTAGAGAAAGCTCTAGACGGTCAGCTTCTTCCGCATCTACGGTTAAACCGATATCGTATTCTTTCGCCATCATACACAGCGCTTTCAAGCGCGGCGGAATGTCTGCCATGGCGCGTTCGCGGTGAGAAAATTCAAAGCGTGGGTGAATAGCAGAAAGCTTTACCGAGATCCCCGGTGAACGCTTAGGACCGCGTCCGTTAGCCGCTTTACCGATTACTTTTATTGCTTTTACGTATGCATCGTAGTAACGCTCAGCGTCGCGCATAGTACGTGCGCCTTCGCCTAGCATGTCGTAAGAATATACGTACCCTTTGGTTTCTTTCTCTTTGGCGCGATCTACCGCATCTTCAATGGTTTCGCCCATAACGAACTGACGACCCATAACGCGCATCGCAATGTTCATAGCGCGGCGAATAACAGGTTCACCTAAGCGGCCAAGGGTTTGTTTTAATAAGCCGAACTGTTCTTTCTTGCGCTTGTCGGCATAGTTCACCATGTTGCCCGTAAATAACAAGCCCCACGCCGATGCGTTAACAAATAACGACTCTGAATTCCCCAAGTGAGGTGTCCACTGTCCCTGAGACAGTTTGTCACGAATAAGCTCATCTTGAGTGGCTTTGTCTGGAACACGCAGCAAGGCTTCAGCCAAGCACATCAATACCACACCTTCTGCTGTAGATAGCGAGTATTCATTTAATAATGCGTCAACACCACCGTGCCCTTCTTGCTCTCGGCGAATTTGAAGCACCATCTTTCGTGCGCGTTCCCATGCACGGCTTCGTGCACGTGGGTTTACCTCGGCAATGGGAAGGATTTGATCCACAGCCACCGACTCACTAATGCGATAGTAGTCTCTTATACGCTGGCGTAGGGGTGAAGTTGTATGAAGTGTGTCGTTAATGAGCATTGCAACCCTTTCATAGAAATAGCTGTAACAAAAAGCGTTCCCGCCGTGTAAGACTGCTCACGGTTACATGGAAGCGGCTAAAAAACAAGCAAAGTCGAAACCCTGCGTTGACCTGTCGTTCTTCTTTTAACTTTATACTTTTGGATGAAGATCACGACAGTGCCAAATTTGCGCGGATGGTAGCACACAAAATCGCCCTGCCAAGCCCCTACCAGCAAAGTTTTTTTGATTCTCTGTCAAGCTACGTATTCAGTGCGTTAGATGACATTTTTTAGCCTGTTGATACCGCATTATTTTTTAGTACAAAAGCGGTGAGCGATTTGCTTCTAAAGTCGTAGTAAAGCTCGTCTATATATGGTGTATTTTTAATCGTAATAAAAAGCGGTTAATAAAAAACCGTCTACACTTTAAAAAAACAAAAATACAAATAGATAGGTATTTGCCGATGTGGTTAAGAAAATTCAGTTTAATTCAACGTTTGGGCATTATCGTTGCCCTAATTACGCTGTTATTTGTACTTCTTACTGCCGTTGTTTTAAACAGGCACTACGAAGCATTAAAGCAAAAGTCTTATGATGAAAATCAGCACCTGGTCGAGGTGGTTCATACCATGCTCAGTAGCTTCGCGGCGCGTACCGACGTAGACGAGGCAACCGCTAAGCAACAGGCGTTAGAGGCCGTTAAAGCGCTACGATACGACGGCAGCAACTACTTTTGGATCCAAGACCAAACGCCATCTATGGTTATGCACCCCATCAAGCCCGCCCTTGACGGTCAAGATTTACGAACCTTTAAAGACGGGAACGGCAAAGCCTTCTTTATAGAGTTGGCGCAAAAAGTGAAATCGAAAGGTGAAGGTTTTGTCGATTATGTATGGCCGCTTCCCGGTGAAGAGTCACCTACCGACAAAATTTCCTACGTTAAAGAGTTCAAGCCGTGGGGATGGACAGTGGGCTCTGGTATCTACCTTACCAATCTTGAAAAAGAATTTGCTCATCTTCGCAATGTGATTGCGGTGTTTTGTCTGGTTAGCATAGTGCTAGTTGTGGTGCTTGTTTATGTGATTGGCGGCAGCATAGTGAAACCGGTTCAAGAAGTAAGTGAGCGAATGAAGGATATCTCACAAGGAGAAGGTGATCTTACCCGCTCGTTGCCTGAAACTGGCCAAGATGAAGTAACGCGTTTGGCACGCTACTTTAATGAATATACCGAAAAAATGCGCCATTCTCTGTTGGGGATCCGTGAGAATATTAATTCACTGACCCAGCAAGCAGAACTTGTAGAAACATCAAGTAAAAATAGTAACGCTCAGGCACAGACGCAAAATGAAAATATGCTTCAAGTTGCCGCTGCCATGGAAGAGATGACAACGCAGATAAATGAGGTTAGCAATAACGCAGATTCTGCAGAAAAAAGTACCAGCAGCGCGCGGGGTAACGTGCAAAACGGCGCCTCGGTTGTGGATAGTACCGTAAACGATATACGCTCTCTTACCTCTGATATTGAAAGCGTAAGTAGCGCTGTTACCGAACTTGCTGCGCAGACTGAAAGCATTGGTGCAGTGCTTGATGTAATTCGCGGGATTGCCGAACAAACTAACTTACTGGCGCTTAACGCTGCTATAGAAGCAGCGCGAGCTGGCGAGCAAGGACGAGGTTTCGCCGTCGTAGCTGATGAAGTGCGTACACTGGCAAGTCGAACCGGACAAAGTACCGATGAAATCCAAGCGATGATAGAAGAGCTGCAAAGTAATGCCAAAAGCGCTGTAGATGCAGTAAAAGTAAGCCAGTCAGCGTCAACCAAAACGGTAGACAACGCTATACAAGCGAATCAAAATCTACAAGAAGCTGATCGCTTAATGACTGAAATTGCAGATATGAGTAGCGAAATAGCGCGGGCTACCGAGCAGCAAGCGGAAGCCGCTACCGAAGCGAATATGCGCATCAATGCGCTTTCGGGTGCTGCTGATAGTAGCTTGAGAACGGCAGATGAATTAGCAGCTGCGAGCCAGGCGTTACGCGCAAGCTGTATAGCAATAATGGACATTGCGAACCGCTTTAAGCTTTAAAGCATTTTACATTTCAACAAGCCTGCTGCGCTTTGCTGCAAAGCATTGAGAAGTAGGCTCACTTTACTACTACTCCAAAGCTCCCGATAATTTTCTTTTAAAAAAGTAAACTTTGCCACATTTTGCTTCTCTTACGTCAAGTTGTTTAAAAGCTCACATAGTTTAATCAATACACCTACCTTCTGCGTATGGAAGAAAAGACCTGAGTGCATTACACTCAGAGACACCATAAGTGGCGGTTGGTCGATTACTTTTTATTGAGCGATATACTAGCCACCGAAGTAGTGACTTATGCGCAATAAAAGCCAGACGCGCAAAAAATCAAGGAGTTGAATATGAGCAGTGGTTCAAAGGGTAAGCCTATTTTATTATGGGTTGTCGGTTTTTTCGTGTTGCTATTTTTGGTGTATTTCCTGTTCGCCAATACCATCATCAAATCTATTCTTGAGTCCAAGCTGGGCGAATCCTATGGAGCAGAAGTGAATATCGACGAGTTCGACCACTCTCTTTTTCCAACAACTGTTACGCTGAAAGGTATTGCACTCACCAACCCCACAAAGCCTACTCACAACCAAGTTTTTGTAGGCGAAGCTCATGCAGACGTTGAGCTAAAGCCACTGTTAGATGATCAAGTTATCGTAAACAATCTTGATTTACTGAAAGTGCAGTTCGATACACAGCGCGAGTCTGAAGGTGAAGTGTATCGCGTTCCAGAACGTTCACTGTCATTTGACGAAATTAAAGCAAAAGCCAAAGAAGCCGTGCCTACGGTTGACGAACTTCTCGCCCGCAATCCACTAAAAACCACTGCTGCCATTGAAAATGCGAAGTCTGCCTACGAAACCTATGGAAAAGGTTTGAAAGACGACTATGAATCTTTACCTGATAAGTCGCGCATTGAGTACTACAAAACGCAGGTAGCCCAGCTAAAAGAAACGAACTACAAAGACCCTCAAGCCTTGGTACAGGCAAAGTCTTCTTTTGATAAGTTGAAAGAAGAAATGCAGGCAGACCGCGCGCTTATTAGCAATTTCACGGAAAAAGCGAGCGATGCCAAACAAGCCCTTAGTGAAAGTGTTGAAGCACTTAAGAAAGCGCCACAAGAAGATTACGCGTTGCTAAAAGGGGTAATTGCAGGTGACCAAGCGGCACTTTCTCAAGTCACTTACTTTGTGTTTGGCGACAAAGCGGCGGAATACACTGAGTACCTTATGGCAGCAATGCAAATTGTTATGCCGCTCATTCAAGGTGAAGAAAAAAGTGAAGCACCGACTGAAGTGCCGTCGATTTTGGTGAAAGAAGCCAATGTATCAGTGCTTTGGCAAAATGAATCTATCACCAGCAAATGGAACAACATTACAAACGTTCACGAAGTATTCGGTAACCCCACCACCTTTACTATTGAAGCAGCGGGCGAGTTACTAAAGTCGTTTACTTCCAGCGGTGAATTCTGGATTGACGGCAACGGGGTTGACGCTAGCCAAGTATGGCAGCTAGCCGGTGTGAATATGTCTAACATTTCATTTAGCGGTAATGAAACACTAAATGCGGTGCTTAAATCAGCGCTGATGAAAACCAATGGATCGATGAAAGTCACTGATAACATGCTTACCGGTACGGGCGAAGTTGACCTTCAGCAGCTCGTTATGGAAGCAACTGGCACCAGTGATATCACCAGTGCTATTGCGCAGGCACTGCAAACGTTAACCAGCCTAAACATGACGATGCTGCTAGACGGCACGCTTTCAGACCCTGGCTTTAACATTAAGTCTGATCTTGATAACAAGCTGGCTAAAGCGGCGCTTTCACAGCTTACTGCCAGCCAAAAAGACAAGCTGGATGAATTAAACAACAAACTCAACAGCATGATAAGTAACGAACAATCATTGCTATCAGGCGAGCTTGTTGACGTAAACAGTATGCTTAGCGCAGCCCAAGGCGACAGTGCCGCCCTTCAGGAGCTGCTTCAAGCTCAACTTAACAACGTTGTTGAGCAGCAAAAAAGTAAGCTGTTTGATAAATTGAAGGGAAAATTGGGCCAAGGTGAATAATGTGCCTTTGACTCGACGCTGCTTCGCGGCATAATAAGACACAGCAGAGGCGAAGAGCCTCTGCTTTTTTTCCGCTTAACCACATTGTCAGGTGAATCTGTGTTGCAAGGTAAATGGCTTCCCATTGTATTGATAGTACTGCTTGGTCTATTGCAATACAGGTTATGGTTTGGAAAAAATAGTATTCCCGATTACTTCAACCGAAAACAAGAAGTTCACTCTCAAGCCCTTCAAAATGCCAACCTCGCTCAGCGCAATGCCCTACTTAAAGCTGATATTAGCGATTTAAAAATTGGTCTAGAAGCCATTGAAGAAAGAGCCCGAAATGAACTCGGTCTGATCAAAAAGGGAGAAACCTTCTACCGTATTTTGCCCGCAGATTCTAAGTGAAGAAAATGACATCGCCCCGCGTTGTTGCGGTTATCCCCGCAGCCGGAGTTGGCAGCCGAATGCAGGCTGACCGGCCAAAGCAATACCTCACCTTAAATGGTAAAACCATTCTTGAACACACTATTGACGCGCTGCTACAGCATCCGTTAATCGATGACGTGATCGTAGCGATAAGCCCAGGTGACGCGTATTTTGATCAATATCGGTTACGTGAAAAACCCATTCGCGTTGTAGATGGCGGAAAGGAACGCGCTGATAGTGTATTGAACGGGCTTATGTCACTTGGCGAGAACGATTGGGCACTGGTTCACGATGCCGCGAGGCCTTGTATAGAAGAGAGCGATATTTCCGCGCTGCTCGAATTAATGAGCAGTGATGACGTTTCTGGCGGTATTCTAGCTACCCCTGTTCGTGACACCATGAAGCGGGTCAGACCTTCAACAAATGTTATTTCTCACACTGAAGACCGGGACGGTCTTTGGCACGCTTTAACGCCTCAACTTTTTCCAGCAACATTGCTAAAACGCGCGCTTCAAAATGGTTTATCACAGGGCGCGAATATCACAGACGAAGCCTCTGCCATGGAGCTTGAAGGCTACAAAGTTGCCATGGTAAGCGGAAGTCCGGCAAATATAAAAATAACGCATCCGGCCGATCTTCCTTTGGCAGAATTTTATCTTAAGCAAAAATTAAGCGCGCAAGGCCAGTACGCTCAAAACTACAGAGTTCAAAGCCACAGCGCAAAAAATCAAAAGGCACAATCATAATGCGAATTGGACACGGATTTGATGTACACAAGTTTGGCGGTGAAGGCCCCATCACAATAGGTGGCGTCAGTATCGACTATGAGCAAGGACTGTTAGCTCACTCAGATGGCGATGTATTACTACACGCACTGTGTGATGCAATGCTAGGTGCAGCAGCTCTCGGTGATATTGGCAAGCACTTCCCTGACACAGACGACGCATACGCGGGTGCAGACAGCCGCGTGCTGCTGCGTCACGTTGTCAATGTAGTAAGGGAGAAAGGTTACCGCTTAAGTAATGCAGATATGACCATTGTGGCGCAAGCACCTAAGATGGCGCCGCATATTACTGCTATGCGTGAGATTATTGCCCAAGACTGCAACGTATTGCTTGACGACATCAACGTAAAAGCAACGACCACTGAAAAGCTAGGCTATACAGGCCGTAAAGAAGGCATTGCCTCTCACGCCGTTGTTCTACTGGAAAAATTATGAAGCCTTTACACACTGACCACTGGCAGTACTATTTCGCAAAACCTGTATCCACCGGTATTTTTAAATTCCAAGCCGACGATTTTCAAGTTGTAGAGGATTTGGGTTATACCCCTTGTGGTGAAGGCGAGCACCAGTTTGTATTTATTGAAAAAACCAACACCAATACCGCGTTTGTCGCTGAGCAGCTAGCCCGTTTCGTTAACCTTCCATTACGCCAAATTACCTATGCTGGTCGCAAAGACAAATACGCGGTAACGCAACAGTGGTTTGGTATTCACGCGCCGGGTAAGCCTGACTTCGACTTCAGCAACTTTGAACTGGAAGGCGTTAAAGTGCTTAAGCAAATGCGTCACAATAAAAAGTTGCGAACGGGTCAGCTTAAAGGCAATCACTTTACGATTACCTTGCGCCAGGTACTGCATCCTGAGGCCATTGAAGAGCGTCTTCAAGAAATTGAAAAGCACGGTGTGCCAAACTATTACGGCGAACAACGCTTTGGCGTAATGCGCTTAAATGACATGGGTGAAGTGCAGCGCGGTGGAAACCTGGTAATGGCCGAGCGGATGGTAAACGGTGAAACCATCAGACACCGCAACAAACGTTCCATGGCGCTTTCTGCACTGCGCAGCTGGCTATTTAATGAAATGCTTTCTGCACGCTTAGAAAAAGACATGTTCGACAAGGTCACTCACGGCGACGCGCTGGTGCTTTCAGGTTCTAACAGCTTTTTCATCAACGAAGGTTCCGACGGCTCTGAGCAGCAGCAAGACGCACAACGTCGTTTTAATGCCAAAGACGTATGCCCTTCAGCACCGCTGTGGGGTAAAGGTGAACTTGTTACGCAAGCTGACACACTAGCACTTGAGCAATCTGTTGCAGAGCAAAATAGTGAAGTTATCGATTTTTTAAGCCAGTGCGGGTTCGAACAAGAGCGTCGCGCGATAAAAATTTGGCCTTCACAGCTTGAATGGCAGAGTAAGGGTGATACATTTACTATCTCGTTTGCGCTTCCAAGTGGCTGCTTTGCAACCTCAGTCCTTAGAGAGTGCGTGGAAACCTTGTCCCCAATTAACAGGGTGTAAAGAGTATTGAGAAAGCGTGGCGCGCAACAGACTAAACCTCGCGTGGCTGTGGATAAGAATAAAGGAAAGTACGCAACATCATGAGAGCTTCTAGAAAAGGAGACGCGTTAGCACAACTGCTTTATAACGAGGGAATACGTTCGCAAGCAGTATTGAACGCCATTGCTGGTACGCCGCGGGAAAGCTTTTTACCCGACGCGCTGAAACATAAGGCCTATCAAAATACGGCATTGCCAATAGGTCAAGGCCAAACCATTTCGCAGCCTTATATTGTTGCGAAAATGACAGAGTTGCTGCTAGATAGCCCTAATAAACCCGAGAAAGTGTTAGAAATAGGCACGGGTTCAGGTTATCAGACCGCTATACTCGCGCAGCTTTTTGCCAAAGTATTCAGTGTTGAACGTATTAAATCATTGCAGTTCCAAGCGAAACGTCGAATGAATCAGCTCGACCTTCACAATATTGCAATGAAACACGGCGATGGTTGGAAAGGTTGGGCATCCAAGGGCCCTTACGATGCCATTATTGTCACCGCCGCCGCTGCAAGTCTTCCACAGGATCTGTGCGATCAGCTTAAAGAAGGCGGGCGGTTGATTATTCCCGTAGGTAACGAGCAACAATCGTTACTGTGTATTGATAGGATTGAAGGTGAACTAAAAACATCGACCATTGAATCGGTCCGATTTGTTCCCCTTGTAGCAGGAGAGCTAATGTGAAGCTTTTTGAGCCATGTTATGACATGGCGTTACGCTGGGCGAGACATCGTCACGCAACCAAATATTTGGGCGGGTTAAGCTTCTCAGAGTCGGTTTTCTTCCCTATTCCACCTGATGTTATGCTTGCGCCAATGGCACTGTCCCAGCCTGCTAGAGCATGGCAGTTCGCTTTTATTACGACCATCGCGTCGATTTTGGGCGGTATAGCTGGCTATTGGCTTGGTTACTTTGCTTTCGATGCTTGGCTGGCTCCGCTTATCGAGAGCTGGGGGTATACCCACAAAATAGACACGGCAATGCAGTGGTTTAAAGACTACGGCGTATGGGTAGTTTTTCTTGCTGGTTTCTCACCTATCCCTTATAAAATTTTCACTGTGAGTGCTGGCTTCTTGCAAATGGCCTTCTTGCCATTTGTACTGGCATCAGCTGTTGGTCGAGGCGCACGCTTCTTTTTGGTCGCAGCACTCATGCGCTGGGGGGGCGCAGCCATGGAGCAAAAGCTAAGGCAGTATGTGGAAGTGCTTGGATGGGGAGTAGTCATCCTCGCAATATTCGCTTATTTACTATTGCGATGACATGCGTAGGCCCCACCTTCACATAGGAATTTTGTTATATATTTGTGTACTCATCGGGGGCTGTGCAGGAAGAAGTGCACCCGCTCCCGTGGTTTTATTAAATAGCCAAGTTTCAGATGGAAGCGAAGAATACACAAAAAAAACCTATAAAGTTCAACGGGGAGACACCCTCTATGCGGTGGCATGGTACACGGGAAATGACTATCGCGACTTAGCAAAATACAACCAATTATCAGCTCCTTACACCATTTTCCCTGGTCAAGTTTTAAACGTCACGCCACCTTCGAATGTGGCTACAGCCCCCGTTATACCTAAGTCCAAGACCAATCAGTCAACAGCTCCGACCACATCAAATGTAGACAAAAGTTTGGTTGACCCCCCACAACCACAGGCGTATCGTGAAAGTGAAAAAGTTGTTAAGCCACAAAATGTTACAACTGTCAAGAAGCCGTCACAAAGCGTCAAAAAACAAACACCGACGAGTTTTCCAGACAAAGTACAAGAGTGGGTGTGGCCTGCAGAAGGTAAGGTAGTTGGAACCTTCAGTAAGTCAGAGTCAGGCAACAAAGGTATTGATATCGCTGGTGTTAAAGGCAGTAAAGTCGTAGCGGCAGCAGATGGAAAAGTTGTTTACTCAGGTAGCGCACTAAGAGGTTATGGTAATCTGGTTATCATTAAGCATACAGATACCTTTCTAAGTGCCTATGCCTACAACGACACTATTTTAGTCAAAGAACGAGAATGGGTGTCGGCAGGGCAGCAAATTGCAACCATGGGTGACAGCGGAACAAATTCGGTAAAACTTCACTTTGAAGTTAGGTATAGAGGGAAATCATTAGACCCTATGAAATACCTGCCAGCATTAAAATAATAAAAATAAATAACAATAAAAAAAGACAAAGGAGAAACGTCATAAGGTAAACCTTGTAGCAGGAGATTCATGATGGGTAAGTCAACGAAAGCCTTAGAATCAACACCTCAAGATGATGTAGAAGTCATCGATATGCCAGCTGATATGAAAGCTGACGAAACCTTAACGAACGACGCTGACCTAGAAAATGACGACGCTATTTTCAGTCAGGATGACCAACCTAAAAACCTGGATGCCACACAGCTTTATCTAGGCGAGATTGGTTTTTCACCACTGCTAACCGCAGAAGAAGAAGTTTATTTTGCGCGCCGCTCACTGAAAGGCTGCGAAGCCTCTCGTAAACGTATGATTGTAAGCAACCTTCGCCTTGTTGTTAAGATTGCTCGCCGTTATAACAACCGTGGGTTGGCTCTTCTAGATTTAATCGAAGAAGGCAATTTAGGACTAATTCGTGCCGTAGAGAAGTTTGATCCTGAACGTGGATTCCGCTTTTCAACATACGCCACATGGTGGATACGCCAAACCATCGAACGCGCTATCATGAACCAAACGCGCACTATTCGTTTGCCTATTCATGTAGTGAAAGAACTAAACGTTTATTTACGTGCTTCTCGTGAACTTTCACAAAAGCTTGATCATGAGCCAACTGCAGAAGAAATTGCACTAGCGCTTGATAAGCCTGTGGAAGATGTCACTAAGATGTTGCGTTTAAACGAGCGCATTACCTCTGTCGATACACCTATTGGTGGAGAAAATGATAAAGCACTCCTCGACATTATTGCTGACGAGAAAGAGTTTAGCCCTGAAGAGAGCTTACAAGACTCAGATATCAAAAGTAACATTGTAACCTGGCTTGAAGAACTAAACCCTAAGCAACGCGAAGTACTTGCTCGTCGTTTCGGTCTTATGGGATATGAACCTTCAACACTTGAGGATGTGGGTGCCGAAATTGGCTTAACACGTGAACGTGTTCGTCAAATTCAAGTAGAAGCACTTCGCCGTCTTCGCGATATGTTGGGTCATCAGGGTCTTTCGTTAGAGAACCTGTTCGACCAAATGAAGTAGCATCTGCGCGCAACGCAAAAATAAAAATGCCAGTGTTGTGAAGCTCTCAATTTTTGAGTTTCACAACACTGGCATTTTTTTATTTTAAATTGGACCTAGTTCCAATCTCTCCGTTAGTTTCGAACGAGAGTAACGAATGTGTAAGGGTGAGGATTTTTCTCATCGGCGTCATGTTCATCACGTGATACTTCCGTCCAACTTGCTGCCGCCTCATAGTCTGGGAACTGTGTATCTCCGTCAACAGTCAAATCAATATGTGTGAGATACAAAGTGTCAGCGCTATCTAAGAACGTTTGGTAAATAGTACCGCCACCGATAATCATTATTTCATCGTTGTCGCTGTTCTCTGCGCTTAGCGCTTTGGCTACCTCAATCGCTGACTCTGGTGAATCTACTACCGTCGCGTCAGATAAGCTGTAGTCAGCATTACTCGTTATAACAATGTTTGGCCTGCCAGGTAATGCCCTTCCGATTGACTCATAGGTTTTGCGGCCCATTATGACGGCTTTGCCTAAGGTGATCGCTTTAAAGTGTTTTAAATCAGCCGGTAAGTGCCACGGCATATCATTATCTGCGCCTATAATTCTGTTTTTCGCCATAGCAGCAATCATCGCTATCTTCATTTCATTACCTATAAAGCCGTTTTTATTGTTGAACCGCGGCAGTATATCAATATCAGCGACCAAATGTGTATTGGCTCAAAGGGTATAGCTTTAACACCCAAAAAATAGAAACAGTTATCATTTGCATTAATATTTTAACTGTTCTAGTGTGTATACAGGAGGTCGCGACAATGCAAATAAACTATCTATGCCCTAAACACGCAGATTGGGTTTACAACAACCCAGAACAGGCCCTACACGTAATGGCGCGCGATGAAATGCAAGGCACAATGCTTATGCAAAGCGGGCAGTTCAGTGAAGCAATTCCATACCTTGGCTGTGCGTTTGATATCGCCGTTATTCTGCTTGAGGTAGACGGCGGTGAGAACAGCGCAATGACAGCTAAGATTATGGGCTTAACAAGCTTGCTTGAAGAGACATACTTTCACCTGAAACTGCCTCACCACCGAAATGCCATTGTCGACAGAGCTCATACTGTCATCAGCGCCTCGAACAACATCGTGAACAGCAATGTACCACTGCGCTTCGCCGTGTAGTTGCACCGATACTTATGCGCCTAACTACTTCACCTTACTTTTACTAACGCTTTAGGAGAATTCATGAAAGTTAACCTTAAACGCTCAGCTCTAATGCTATACGCCGCTGTATTTAGTTCAGGCGCATTCGCTCATGCAGGACACGATCATGAACACTGGACTAGCGGTGTTATGCATGCTCTGTTTTACGCGTCTCTTGTAGGCTGTGCAGCTGCGTGTGGCTTTGCGGCTTACAAATACTTCAACGCTAAAAAGCGCTCAGCAAAGTAAGGGGGTACAAATTATGATTCATCAATTACTCTCAAAACTTCATGCCGTTAGCCCCTTCCCTGCGGTTAGCGCACATTGCGACATTCCTTGCAAAATTTACGATCCGTTTTCGGCGCAGTTGGCTGCGTTGAGTGTTATTCGTTTCGTAGACCTACTTAACGAACTGGCCGAAAAAGAGACACTTACGTTCGCAGACCAAGCGCAAATGAGCCGCCTAGTAGCAGAAAAGGAAACCCATGCAGAGAAAGTAAAGCAAGAAGTCAGGGTAATATGGGGCGATTACTTTAAAGCCCCTCAGTTTGAGAAGTTTCCAGATACTAACGAGCTGGTGCATAAAATCATGCTGGCCGGTTCCGGGTGTAAGCAACACGTCAGCAGAGAAAAAGCTGAAGAGCTGCTTTCGTTAGTGAATGAATTTGCCGAGCGTTTTTGGGCAACCAAGGATGTCGCAACCAAAAAAGCAACGTGCCCCTATCCACCTTCTGAAGAAGTGGTTTATCCCGACCTCTAAATGTTTAAAATTATGCGGGTTACGGGGAGCAGCATGTTGCCTTCTCTAAACGACGGTGACTTTGTCTGTGCAATGAGATGGCCTTTTAGGTGGCTGCGTAGTGGGCAAATCGTAGTTGTAAAAAGCAGCACTTACGGCGTAATTATCAAAAGGGTAGACCATGTTAACATCGACGGAACGTTTACCTTAACGGGCGATAACAAGGCCCACTCTGTAAGCCAAGAGGCCATGGGTAAGTTTACTCGCGCTCAATTGCTGGGAAAGGTTATCTATCATACCAGTGAGTAAGCCAGCACGATGAGGGTGCATTAGCCTAACCGCGTTACTTACAAAAAAGCTCGCACGTTGTCTTTGCAACGATGCGAGCTTTTTTTGTTCTAATTTGCTTTAGAGCACTGGTTATCAGTAATTGTTTCGAAATTGACTGTCACTCAGCGATTGTCTCTCAACGACTGTTTCTCAGCGATTGTTTCTCAACGACGATACTCAACTTCCACGTCGTAATCGTCTTCGTCCCAGTCGTCGTCATCTAGGTCATCTTCAAACTCATCATGAGCTTCAAGTGTATTCTTGTGGTAAGTGTCCCACTTGAATTCCACTTCTTTCTTCTCTTCTTCCTCTTCCAGTTCAGCTGGAAGGGTTTCAATGAAGTCCATAATGTCGTTACACAAAGGATCTAGGTTCATCTTTTGGAACGCAGAGATTTGATAAACTGGGCCTTCCCAACCTAGTGCATCGATCACGTGCTGACAGCGTTCTTCAGCTTCTTCTTCAAGCAGTAAATCGACTTTATTAAATACTAACCAACGAGGCTTTTCTGCCAATTTAGGGCTGTATTTTTCAAGCTCTTCAATGATCGCTTTTGCGTGCTCGGCAGGATCCGTTTCATCAACAGGGAAAATATCTACCACGTGGAGCAAGATACGGCAGCGCTCTAAGTGTTTTAAGAAGCGTATACCTAGGCCAGCACCATCGGCAGCACCTTCAATCAAACCAGGAATATCCGCAACAACGAAGCTTCGCTGTGAATCTTGACGAACCACCCCTAAGTTAGGCACAAGGGTTGTAAACGGATAATCAGCCACTTTAGGCTTAGCTGCTGATACAGAGCGGATAAAGGTTGATTTACCTGCGTTAGGCATACCAAGTAAGCCAACATCGGCTAGAAGCATAAGCTCTAGCTTAAGGTTGCGAATTTCACCTGGTGTACCATTGGTCTTTTGACGTGGGGCACGGTTCGTACTGCTTTTAAAGCGGGCATTACCTAAACCGTGAAAACCACCTTGTGCCACTTTAAGCTTTTGACCATGACGAGTCAGGTCACCTAATACTTCGCCAGTATCACTATCAGTAGCACGCGTGCCAACAGGCACCATTACGGTGAGGTCTTTACCTTTCTTACCGATACAGTTGCCGCCTTGACCATTTTGGCCACGCTCAGCACGGTGAAAGCGCTCAAAGCGATAATCGATCAATGTATTTAGGTTTTCATCGGCCTGTAAAAATACACTGCCGCCGTCACCACCGTCGCCACCGTCTGGGCCACCTTTAGGTACGTATTTTTCCCTTCTAAAGCCAATTGTACCGTTGCCGCCGTCACCGGCTTCAACGCGAATTTCAGCTTCATCTACAAATTTCATTTATCACTCCGGGCTGTAATGCCGTGGGTTATTAACTTATTTAATGCGAATACTAAGTTTACACCAAATTGCGCATCGGCGCTTTTGAGTCTACTCAGCATTCTAAAAAATTGAGAAGTAAAACCTTGCTCAGCGCTAATTCATTTTCAGAATATAATCGCTATTAATTAAGAACAGAAAAAGAAAGAAAGGTTTCACAAAACAAAAAACCCCGCAAGCGCGGGGTTTTTCTAAGCCTGTTCGGCGAGAAGCTTACGCGCTTACTCAGCTACGATGCTTACAAATTTACGGTTCTTCGGTCCTTTAACGTCGAACTGAACTTTACCGTCTTTTAGTGCAAACAAAGTGTGGTCTTTACCGATACCCATGTTGTCACCAGCGTGGAAACGAGTACCACGTTGACGAACAATGATGTTACCAGCAAGAACAGATTCACCACCAAAGCGCTTAACACCTAGGCGTTTACTTTCTGAATCACGACCGTTTTTGGTACTACCACCAGCTTTTTTGTGTGCCATGTGTTCGTGCTCCTATTATGCGTTGATACCAGTGATTTTCACTTCTGTGAACCACTGACGGTGACCCGCTTGCTTACGAGAGTGCTTACGACGACGGAACTTAACGATTTTTACTTTATCGCCACGACCGTGTGTAACAACCTCAGCAGTCACCTTACCACCAGCAACGATTGGTGTGCCGATTTTTACGTCGTCACCGTTGCTTACCATTAAAACTTTGTCAAATTCAACCGTTTCGCCTGGGGCTACTTCGATTTTTTCAAGACGAACGGTTTGGCCTTCGGCCACACGGTGTTGTTTACCGCCACTTTGGAAAACCGCGTACATAGTTAACTCCGCTCTGCGTCCACTGACGCTTCAATTCAAAAAACAGGGCGCGAATTGTACGTGAAACATCCGTAAATCACAACCCCGATTCGCAGAAAAATAGATTATTTTTCCAACATGGGGCGAATTATGCCCCAATTGCGTATTTGATGCAGCTTCAAATGCCCAAAAACCGTTAAAAATTCACAAATTTTTTTGAAAAAACAGTAAAAATTTTTAGGTCGTATTAAATCAAAATGGAAATATTGATAGGTTAAATTACATAGAAATGCGATCCAAACAGCGCAAGATCACGCGAGCGAGATCGGCAAACGATCCTCAAATATGCATTGCGATCAGACTGCGATCGAGCTGTTAGATCCCACGAATAGGATCGTTTTTACGATTACTACTTCCCCACTTTGTATCTGTGATTTGGGGCAATGCTACTCCCCTAATTGAGAAACAAAGTTGCTCTTAAACACTTCGTTTTCTTCATACAAACGTCAAAAAATAGCGACTTAACAGGAAAAATTATCGAGAGCACCTATAATTGCATGTGATCGCATGATTAAGGGGGCGTACATGCGGCAAACCGCTAAACACGGAACAGAATTTATATGAAGAATGCAGCCCCACCTTTTTCACATCTGGTTTAACCGTATTTGAGGAATTACACGTAAATGCGTTAAGCCGTCATTTTTTAAGACAATTTGGTGGATAGTACAGATGATTAAGGTACAATCGCCACCAATAATTGCCCAAGACGTAAGAGTAAGTATTTATTGCCATGCCTATGGATATAGATCAAATCCGCGCCCTGTCTAATGATGATATGCAGGCGGTCAACCAGCTGATTCAACAACAAGTCGATTCTGATGTTGCCCTAATTAATCAGCTTGGTTTTTACATTGTAAACAGTGGCGGCAAGCGATTACGCCCACTTCTTACCGTGTTAAGTGCGCGGGCTATGGGAATAGACAACAACGATCACCATACCCTTGCGGCGATTGTTGAATTTATTCATACCGCTACCCTATTGCACGACGATGTGGTTGACGAATCGACCATGCGCAGAGGGCGGGAAACGGCCAATGCCATTTTTGGCAATCAGGCATCAGTCTTAGTGGGTGACTTTCTATACACCCGTTCTTTCCAAATGATGGTGAGCCTTAAACGCATGCGCGTTATGGAAATACTGTCTGAAGCCACAAACCAAATTGCTGAAGGTGAAGTGTTACAGCTGATGAACTGTAACGATCCCAGCACTACAGAAGCTCGTTACTTTGATGTTATTTACGGTAAAACGGCGCGTTTGTTTGAAGCTGCTACGCAGTTAGCGGCTGTGCTGACCGACCAAAATGAGCACATTGAACACGCTATGCAAGAATACGGTAAGCACCTAGGCACAGCCTTTCAGCTAGCTGACGATATACTTGACTACATGGCTGACAGCGAAGAAATGGGCAAGAATGCCGGCGACGACTTAGCTGAAGGTAAGCCTACTCTGCCATTACTTTACGCTATGTGGCACGCAAGAAATGACGACGACAAAGCGCTTATTCAAGAAGCTATTGAACAAAGCAATGGCCTACCACACTTGACGCGGATTCAAGGCATTATGGAAGAAACCGGTGCTTTGGACTACACACGTGAATGTGCGCAAAAAGAAGTACAAATGGCCATTAACAGCTTAAACGCTATTGAAGATTCTGAATATAAAGAGGCGTTAATCGCGCTGGCACATATTTCAATTGAGCGTACAAGCTAACTAGCAATAGATAACTAATTGTCGATAAGTGATATGAAAAGGCGTGTTGTAAGCAACACGCCTTTTTTATTGGCAATTACCAATTACGAAAACTAGCTAATTATTAAAAAGCTAGCCTTCGAGCATGAAACCTATCATCCCCACTAAAAAACCAAGAATACCGCCAAGCGGAGGAAGCCAATGGTTTTCCATACGAATTTGCGGTGCAATATCCTGAAACACCGAATAAAGTATTCCACCTGCGGCAAACAGCATTATACCGCTCATTACAACGGGGAACTGCGCTAGATAATAAAAGCCTAACAAGCTAAACAAGGGGCCAAGTAGCGCCATTAATACAAAGATAATAATGAGTTTGGTACTGCGCTGCTTGTTCTTTGGCAACATTTCCCTATACGCATTAAACCCTTCTGGTAAGTTTTGAACTGCAATCAGTAGGCCTAATAACATGGTACCTCCGCCTAACGCTGCCGTAGTACCAAGTGCGATAGACTCAGGCACAAAATCACTGAGCATGGCAGCTAACTGGCTGCCTGCGGTTTTCTTTTTCGCTAGATAAATATCAAGGGCCATGAAAGCTAAGGCACCGCCAACGAAGCACATTATGGCCGCAAATACCGATACGTCTTTTATGCCTTCAGGAACAAGTACAAGACCCACCGCCGAAATTAGCGCTCCTGCTCCTAACGCTAAAATGCCATGGCGTAACTCTTTTTCTAGCCACTTAGGCTGAATGCCTTGATAAGTCGCTAGAATAGCGCCTGCGGGCATAGCAAGACCCGCCACCGTTGCCATTATTAATAAACCTACAATATCGCCTTGTGGCATAACGACTCCTTTCTAACCATTACTTGTATATCTTCCTATTGATTACTACACACAGCACCATTGGTTTACAAATAATACCAGTCCGCATAGATAATTACCCACTCAACGAGAGTTAAAATGTTCGTAATCGCGGCGTGTTACCGCAGGTATAGTGGTTCTACATCAAGGTGACGCAACAAAGAGAACGTACATTTTAAAAGCGCGTAACGAAAAAGAGCAGCTTAAGGCTGCTCTTTGCATTTATAACGATGGGTTGTGTTGGCTATACACAAAAAGTCGATTAATTTAAGTCCAAATCTCGGGTCATGTTCTCGTTCTTATCGCGATGCACAATAATGTTGTCTTCAATGCGAATGCCACCAAAAGGTTTGTATGCATCAATGGTATCCCAGTTAATGTACTTAGACGCAGGCGTCGCTTTAAGGTCGCGCAGTAGACTATCGATGAAGTACAGGCCCGGCTCAATAGTGAACACTTGACGCGCTTCTACCATACGCGTGCAGCGTAAGAACGGGTGATCATCAGGAGCAGGCTTAGGCGTGCCTCTGTCATCATTAACCAATCCGCCCACATCGTGTACCTGCAGCCCCAAGAAATGGCCAATGCCATGTGGGAAGAACGTGCGTGTAATACCCATTTCCACGATTTCTGGCGGCGTTAGGTTCACCATGCCGGTATCGTGAAGAATTTGCGCAATACCATCGTGGGCTAACAAGTGAATGTCTGTGTAGGCTACACCCGGCTTTAACGAATCGACTAAGGTCAGCGTTACCTTATCTACCGCTTGAATGAGGTCGCGGAACATCGCTGAATTATGAACACCTTCTTGAGCGTAAGTACGTGTAATATCTGCCGCATAGCCATGATAATTTGCACCCGCATCAATCAGAAACGAACGTGATTCTTTTGGCGCTACGGTATCACACTGCATGTAATGCAGAATTGAAGCATGCTCGTTAAGTGCCACAATACTGGTATATGGTACGTCGTTGTCACCTTGTCGACTTGCTGCAGCATAGGCAAGATTGATATCAAACTCGCTTTTGCCTTCACAGAAGGCTTGCTCAGCGGCCTTATGACCTGCCACCGCCAGCTTGTTAGCTTCACGCATGCAGTCAAGTTCATAGTCGGTTTTATAAGCACGTTGATAATGCAAATAATGCAACACGCGGTCTGGATTTACATTGTCAAAACCCAACGCTTTTGCCACTTCAATATATTCGCCTACATAGGCAAAACGGCTTTTATCGTAAGGCAGAAATTTCTCTACCGCATCGGCCTGTTGAAGTAGTTTAATGTCGAAGCTGTCAGTCCAAAAGTCATTTGGCTCTGGTGGCACTTTGTGCCAGAAATCTTCAGGGCGATAGAAAATAAGCGTAGGCTTGTCTACACCGTTTACCACCAGCCAACAGTTAGGGTTATCAATAACAGGCACCCATGCTTTGAACTGCGGGTTTACCTTAAATGGGTAGTGATTATCGTCCAAGAAAAGACGTTTGCCCTGCCCTGAGTGAATAACTAGTCCGTCTAGCCCTTCTCGCTGTAATGCTTCGCGAGTTCTAGCTTGAAGCTCTTCGATATGCTGTTGGTAGGTTGCTTTATGTTGCGACATAGCCCCTCTTATCTTTTTAGTCGTTAGTTAGCTACTAGTGTATCACGAGGCCAACATGACATGCATACTGGCTCAGACCGCTGTGCTGTTGTATACGTTAAGTTTCCCATACTGGTAAAATAATAACGTAATGAAAGGCGTACCCGTATACGCCTAACCTTTGATAGCTATCGCGGTGCTAATTGCAGTGTACCTGTTACCGGATGTGTACTTACTGCATCTGCCGATGGGATCATATCGCGGGTAAGTTGAGGGAAGATATTCTCGTTTCCACCTAACTGCTGGTCGTAAATATGCTGATACGCCATCACCGCCTTCACGTAAGCACGGGTTTCTTTGTAGGGAATATTCTCAATCCAAATATCCACGGGCAGCGCTTCATTAGCAGGTAACCATTCCAACACTTTGCGCCAACCAGCGTTATAAGATGCGGACACCAGCACAGGGTTATTGTTTAACTTGTCCATTAAATAACGCAGGTACTGCACGCCGTATTCAACGTTATCGTCTACCTGAAAAAGTGTGTTACGACTTACTTTCTCTTTTGCTACATAACGCGCTGTTCCCGGCATAAGCTGCATGAGTCCTGCCGCTCCCACCGAAGAGATAGCATCGCTTCTAAACGAACTTTCGCGGCGTGCAATAGCCATAGCCAGCGACTTTGAAATGCTGTATGCCTGCGACTTTTCGCTGAATACATCGTTAAAGGCCAGTGGGAATCGGCGCTCGACATCGTCCCAATAGCCACTTCGCGCAAAACTGGTAATAGCTTGATCGTACAAGCCCCACTCATACGCCAAAATGCCCGCATCGGTCACTTTCGATTCGGGTAAATGTGACAGTAAATAAAACCACTCACGGCGCGCTTCTGTGGTTCTGTCTAACCTGAAAAATTCAACAGAGCGCATGGTGGCAGGGGTTTTCGCCACACTGGCAATAGCTGCCGTGTCTCTTGGTGCTGGCGTGTGTGCAAGCGACGGAATTTCGCCTATGTGCGCACTTGCCATAAAGCCATAATAATGGCGTTCTTGAGAAAGCTCTTTATAAAGCACGGTAGCCTGCATAGTTTGACCAAGCGCTTCTAAAGCTCGGGCTTTCCAATAGCGATAGTTTTCTTCTCGCTGCAAACTGACAGGAGCGCTATCAATAACATTAACCACTTCCTGCCAATTTTTCGTGCGAAGCAAATGGGAAATATGCCAAAGCTTTACATCTTCACCGGCACCCTGCACATCAGCAAGTTCAAGCCAATGATGCGCTTGAGGAAGGCGGTCTAGCGTGTAGCTAAGCGCTATTGCTCTTCGCATAACGTGCTGCTGCGCTGGCGAGAACACGTTTTTGTCGTTGTAGCGGTTAAATACCGTGCCGGCTAAGTCAGGGTTTCGCCAAGCAAGTTTCTCGACCGCCCATACGATTACCTCAGCTTCATGCGATGCATTTTTTAGTGGAAAGAGCGCCGTTCTATTTACTCGGCTGGTGTCGCGGGTTACCGTTAGCCACGCGTCAGCCAGGTATTGCTTATCACCGGGAAGTTGGCGCTTAAGATAAGAGATAATGCTTCGGTTATCTTCTTTCGCGGCAATCTCTATGCGCTTGATCACCATTTCGGGTGTCATCATGCCCGCTTTTTTCCACTTAGCAAAAAGCGGATCGCATTCATCCGGTTGCGACTGACCGTGAAGCCATAAAGCGTCGACTTCGGACAAAATAGCTTGTTCGCTTTCACCTTCTTTTAAACGGTAATTAAGCGCAATACAGGTTAGCCTTGCTCCCATGCCCGGGCGATAATTGTCTAAAAAAGTGCTGCGATAATCGTTCTTAGCAAGGTAATTAAGCCATTTATAACGCACACCGTAGCTTACCGGCTGACCATTGAAATCTTCTAGAAACTGCTTAACCTCGCGCTTTGTTCTTATTGACATCGTGCGCTCTAGCTTGAGTCTAAGTAGATAAGGATAAAGCGGATAATGCGCCAGTTCATAAATGTCGTTATCGAGGCGCTGAACGCTTCGCTTCGAATACGTTAACAGCTTTTTTTCAACTTCTAGATAACGAGCGCGATCCTTTTCGAAGATATCTTCGGGTAGTGTTAAAGGCTGTGTAGCCCATGCGCCGATAGAGAAAAATGAAGAGAGCGAGCAAACAAATGCCCCCACAACGGTGGCGAACAATTTATTGTTTTTTGTCAGCGAGCGCTGACCTAACCACGAACTAAAATAAAAACCAGACACAATAGAACTCCTACCCTGCTCTACACTCGAACGCTTATGAGCGCTGGCAAATTTGCCGAATCGAGCTGAATGTAAAATGTTGCTGAAAAAGCAGCATTGCGACTGATCCACTACGTTCGTTTGATAAACGAAGGGAAGATTTCAGCCTGGCTCCTTGCCAAAGAAGATGTTGTGCCAGCTGTCGTTAGCTATGCTTTACACACATAGTTGACATGATTGTAGATTATTCTTTTGCTGGATTGGCGCTTTGCGTCAATAACGCTCATTATACAACCACCAATGGCGAAATGAAGCTTGAATTCGATATTTACACTTGAATTTAAGTCATCCGACCACTACCTTAGACAAATTGAAACGCTTGTTTGATTTTTTGTTGAAATTTTGTGTGGCTTTGTAAAGAATCTAGCCACCCTAACGCGTTAGTGAATGCATACGACCCTACAAATTAGTTGGATTACTTCACTAACATCCTGGCCAATGCCGAAGGAGATGATAATGATATACACAGGCAAAAGTCTTTCCGTCAGCCTGTTAGAAGACGGCTTTGCTGAGCTGGTATTCGACGCCCAAGGTTCAGTAAACAAGTTCGACCGCCAAACGGTGAGTGAACTTGACGAAGCAACTCAAGCCCTACTTGCTAAAGGCGATGTTAAAGGCTTAGTAGTACGCAGCGCAAAACCTGCCTTTATCGTAGGTGCTGATATCACCGAGTTCACTGGTCTATTCGCCATGGACGATGCAGAAGTACTACAGTGGGTTGCCAATACATCACAAGTATTCGACCGCTTCGAAGACCTACCTTTCCCTACCATCGCTGCAGTTAACGGCTTCGCTCTAGGTGGCGGCTGTGAGATGGCATTGGCGTGTGACATGCGTATTGCAGACACTACTGCTTCAATTGGTTTGCCAGAAGTTAAACTAGGCCTAATGCCTGGTTTTGGTGGTACGGTTCGTCTACCTCGCCTTATTGGTTCAGACAACGCCCTTGAGTGGATGACCACTGGCCGCGACAGAAAAGGCGCGAAAGCCCTTGCTGAAGGCGCAGTTGATGCCGTTGTTGCACCAGAAGCACTTGTTGAAGGTGCGCTTTCAATGGTGAAAGACGCCGCTGACGGTAAATTTGACTGGCAAGCGCGTCGTGCGGTTAAGAAAGCCCCACTACAGCTAAACAAAAACGAAGCCATGATGAGCTTCAGTACTGCTCAAGCTATGGTATTTGCGCAAGCTGGCAAACACTACCCAGCACCGCACAAAATGGTTGAGACTGTTCAAAAAGCAGCGGGCCTAGACCGTGAAGGTGCACTTAAGCTTGAAAATGAAGGCTTTGTAGCGTTAGCGAAAACAGACGCTGCGAAAGCGCAGATTGGTATTTTCCTTGCCGACCAGCTAGTTAAGAGCAAAGGTAAGAAGCAAGCGAAAGCAAGCACAAAAGAAACCAAGCTTAATGCTGTGCTAGGCGCAGGCATCATGGGCGGCGGTATCGCATACCAAAGCGCTGTGAAAGGCACGCCAGTTATCATGAAAGACATTAATCAAGATGCACTAGACCTTGGCCTTTCTGAAGCAGCGAAAATTCTTGGTAAAGGCATGCAGCGCGGTAAAGTAGACGCGACTAAAATGGCGCAAACACTTAACGCTATCACGCCTACCCTTGAGTACAGCACACTTAAAGATGCAGACCTTGTTATTGAAGCGGTTGTAGAAAACCCGAAAGTAAAAGGTATTGTACTAAAAGAAGTTGAAGAGAGCGCAGCTGACGACGCTATCATCTGTTCAAACACCTCTACTATCTCTATCAACCAGCTAGCTGAAAGCCTAGACAAGCCAGAGCGCTTCTGTGGTATGCACTTCTTTAACCCAGTGCACCGCATGCCGCTTGTTGAAATTATTCGTGGCGAAAAAACCTCTGAAGAAACCATCAATGCAGTAGTAGCCGCTACCCTTAAAATGGGCAAAACCCCAATTGTGGTTAACGACTGCCCAGGGTTCTTGGTAAACCGCGTATTGTTCCCATACTTTGCGGGCTTCAGTAAGCTACTTATCGACGGCGCTGACTTTGTAGCGGTTGATAAGGTAATGGAAAAAATCTTCGGCTGGCCAATGGGCCCAGCATACCTAATGGACGTTGTAGGTATCGACACGGGCGATCACGCAGCAGATGTAATGGCTGCAGGTATTCCAGAGCGTATGGCTCGCCTAGATAATGACCCTGTAACTCTTTTCTACAAAGAAGAGCGTTTAGGTCAGAAGAACGGTAAAGGTTTTTACAACTACGGTGTTGATAAGCGCGGCAAGCCGTCTAAAACACCGGCTGAAGAAGCATATGCACTAATGGCGCCACACGTAGCTGAGAAGACAGACTTTGAAGCTGACGACATTATTGCACGCCTTATGATCCCTATGGCAAACGAAGCAATTCGCTGCCTAGAAGAAGGCATTGTAGATAGCGCAGCTGAAGCAGATATGGCGCTACTTTACGGCTTAGGTTTCCCTCCATTCCGCGGTGGTATCTTCCGTTGGATTGAAACCATTGGCTTGGCGAACTTTGTTGCGATGGCAGACAAGTACGCTGAACTTGGTCCAATTTATCAGATCTCAGACGGCGTTCGTGAAATGGCCGCTTCTGGTAAATCCTATTTCGCATAAGACCCGGAGGAAAAACTAATGAAAGAAGTGGTCGTAATCGATTGCGTACGTACCCCTATGGGTCGTTCAAAAAACGGTGTTTTCAGAAATGTGCGTGCAGAAGACTTATCTGCTGCGCTAATGACCGCGCTACTAGAGCGTAACCCTGGCGTAAACCCAGCGGAAATTGAAGACATCATTTGGGGCTGTGTTCAGCAAACTAAAGAACAAGGCTTCAACGTTGCACGTAACGCGCAACTACTCACAAAAATTCCACGCACAACAGGCGCGGTAACGGTAAACCGCTTATGCGGTTCATCAATGCAAGCCCTTCACGATGCAACAAGCGGCATCATGAGCGGCCGTGGTGACATTTACATGATTGGTGGTGTTGAGCACATGGGTCACGTACCGATGAACTACAACATCGACTTCCACCCTGGTCTTGCTAAGTACACGGCGAAAGCGTCGGGCATGATGGGTATGACAGCCGAGCTACTTGGCCGTCAAAACGGTATTACTCGTGAGCAACAAGACGCATTTGGCGCACGTTCGCACCAGCTAGCGCACAAAGCACACCTTGAAGGCCGCTGGGCTAACGAGATTGTGCCTGTTGAAGGTCACGATGCAAACGGCGTATTAAAGCTAATTGACTACGATGAAGTAGTTCGCCCAGAGAGCACTGCTGAGAGCATGGCGGCACTTCGCCCAGTGTTCGACCCAGTAAACGGTACTGTTACTGCGGGTACATCTTCTGCGCTGTCTGACGGTGCATCAGGTATGCTACTTATGTCAGCAGACCGTGCGAAAGAGCTTGGCCTAACGCCTCGTGCGAAAATTCGCGCAATGGCTGTGGCGGGTTGTGATGCGGCAATTATGGGTTACGGCCCAGTACCAGCAACACAAAAAGCCCTTAAGCGCGCTGGCCTAACTATGGACGATATTGAACTTGCTGAGTTTAACGAAGCGTTCGCGGCACAGGCGCTATCATGCATTAAGCAACTAGGTTGGATGGACCACCTAGATACTAAGATTAACCTTAACGGTGGTGCAATTGCACTTGGTCACCCACTAGGTTGTTCTGGTTCGCGTATCTCGGGTACGCTTATCAACCTAATGGAATCACAAGACGTAAGCCTAGGCTTAGCGACTATGTGTATTGGTTTAGGCCAAGGTATTGCTACCGTATTTGAGCGTGTATAAGCGTTTAAATAAGAGATTTTAAAGCTAAGTTTTGAAAAGGGCCTTCGGGCCCTTTTTTGTTGGTTTTAATACCTTTCAGATTACTTCAAAACACGAGATAAAAGACTTATCACCCCCTGCGCACCTTGCTGAAGCACGTGAGTATAAATTTGTGTGGTCTTTACGTCTGAATGACCTAACTGTGTTTGCACCGTTCTAATATCAGCGCCCGATTGCAGCAAATGCATTGCAAAAGAGTGGCGCAGCGTATGAGGCGTAACTTTCTTTTTAATGTCACAAGTTTTTGCCGTGTTCCGTATTGCTTTTTGTATACTCGATTCATCAATATGATGTCGTCGCACTCTTTTGCTTTCAGGATCGACAGATAATCGAGAAGTGGCCTTTCCAATATATCGCGATGTAAGAACGCCAGTGCATTTAGCGCGCTAGCCTGAGTGGCCTGAGCCACATTCTTAGCGTTAACTAAGTGAGATAGAAACACTTCAACTTCTTTATCTCCCATTTCAGATGGGTGCCTATTATTATTAAATCGAATAAAGCTAATGATCCATTTGCTATAGAGTTCTATCGAACGCTTTGCATAGCGACGGTTGTGCATATGCTCAATCACCATTTGCATGAACATTGATTTCATTTTCTTGATTTTAATTACTGTAAATAAAAACAGAATTGCGGTTTTTGACTCGTCCGTAAAATAAAAAGGAAAGATTCCGTACTTAAGTACGGTGTTTTCAGATACTAAGTGTAGGTTATTGATGAAAGTGTATTTCCGTGCGAAAGTGATAAAACTAGAAATGTGATACATGGAAATTATCCGCCTTGCATAAAGGATTTTTTCCTTACACTAAATTGTTAGGAGACAAGGGAATGTTGCAGTATAAAAGGATTTTTATGTTTATCCCTTTATCAATTCTTTTGCCCGCATTGAGTGTGGCGATTTTGGTTTTAGTGTTTAGTCGTTTTGGGATCGCTACTACTGCTTTTTCATTCTTGGCTACGTCGTATATTGTAGGTGGCGCTTTAACCTTTGTGGTTTTCTGGTGGTTTGCTACAGGTGTAAATAAAAAGCCATATTTGCATGCGTTTGTGATGTATGTTTGCAGTTTTTTAATATCAACTTTCGTACTTATGTTGTTTGCTGGCGGTGGTTATATTTCTACTAATTTAGCCTTTGACGCTTCAATTTCAATTATGGTTATGTTCGTAGCAACCAAAGTCGGCTATAAAAACAAGGAGGTATCAAGCTATGTCTCCTAACAAAAAAATAATGTCGCCCGCAGGCGGGCTGGGACACAAACAGGCAGGCGGCTTCGCCATTATAGCCTGCCTATTTGTGCCCCATATTTAGGTGTTAAATGCCACAAGGAAGGTACATGTTTAAACTTTTATGGTCTTTTATTTTAATTATTTCTCTATCATTCGTGCCAGCGCTGGGTGGTGAAACAACCGTCAATTTGAAGGAAAACACAGTAATTTATCACGGTAAATTATCGCCATCAGCAAATCAGAAACTTCTTTCAATTCTGGAAAATAGTGAAAATAAGGTTGCATGGCTGTCTATAACGTCCGAAGGCGGTGAAATCAATCATGGAATGGATCTTGGTGATATTGTTCATGACTATGATTTGAAGCTTGAGGTCAATGAGTATTGTCTCTCATCATGCGCTAACTACGTTTTTTCTGCAGCAAATCATCACAGGATCTCGAATCACGCAGTTATTGGTTTCCATGGTGGTACAACCGGAATGGAGAAAGAAATAACATCGTTTATTGATGCTCTTCCAGAGGAAGAGCGGGAATTAACAAAGCAGAACTTAGAAAAATATATTAAGTCAGCTGTAATTCGTGAGCGAAACTTCTTCGAAAAAATTAGTGTGGATCAGCGAATAACAACACTAGGGCAATCTTCCGAATATAAAGAGTTCGCCGAGAAAGAAGACTTTATCGGCTGGTACTATTCACTCGAAGGGCTTGCTACGCTGGGCGTTTCTAACATTGATGTAGTAAACCCTCCTTGGTCATATCAACATTTGAGCGAAAAAACTAAGTTTTTCAAAGTCGGAGTAGGCGGCATTTAACATTAGGTAATGTCAGCCCATATGAATACGAAGCAAAATACGCTTAACATGGACGTCCACTTTTAATGGGGAAGACCAATGCTTTTCAGAAAGTTCATCAATAAGGAATGTTATGAATCTAAATGCAACATTTTGGGGGCAAGCACTCTTCATCCTCGCGTTAGTTGTAATTTTCTTTACCATCAAATTCGCTAAAGGAAAGGCTGACAATATCGGGTTGGTTGTCATTTACGCCGTCTTGCTCAACTTCTTGATTCCGCCTGTTGGGTGGTTTTATTGTTACCGATGGGCAAGTAAATAATTGCCTAGAACAAATATCATTCTCTTTGTAGCTAGTTTTTTTACTATAGTGAGGTGTGAAAGGTTTTAATTTGTACACATATAACAAGCCAATTAGCACGTTCGCTGCGACGTTAGCTATAGAACTTTGTAGATCAGTTAAGGTCGAAGTTTGAGACAGCAAGAAACGTTAAAAGGAATTACCATGAACAAAAAAGCTTTTTTTATTGGCTCAGCCACTTTGCTATCTTCACTGTTAGCCTTTCAATCATTTAGTAACCCAGCTCCCTTAAATTCAGCCCAAAAATGCGCATCTCTACTCCCAAGCGGCTACAACTTTTCCATGACCATAAATGCTAAGATAGATACGACAGCTGACAAACCAGTAGTGTCAGGCATTCTAGATTTAACAGACGGTACCGAAATACTCCCCCCTGAATTAAGTGCGAAAGTAGAGCCTTTCAAACAATGCGTAGTAAAGCTGATGAAATAGACAACATGGCTCAGGTAACCACAAGCCATGTGCTTTCAAAATAGATGTCGGCCTTACAAATCAGCCAAGTTCGTCTCACGACTGCATCTTCCCTAGGGAAGACACAATGTTAAGTCGTTATTTACCTTTGGAAACTATCTAACGGGATATTTATGAAAAGCAAAGATGTAAAGGTAAAAGCCAGAATAGCCAAGTTATTGCTGTCATTTTGCTTTGTAGCCTGGGGAGTCACTTGGGTTTATGCATTTATTGCAGATGAATGGGGGCTAATCGCAGGATTTTTTAAAGGCTTAGTACTTGGTGGTTGTTTTGCTGTCATTCCTGCTACATATGCGATTTATTCATTAACACAAACTAAGTTACCAACGTTAAAAATAGTACTCGGTATATCACTAACTTGGTTGTTTATTGTATGCAGTTTATATTTGGTTTAACAGGCCGTAGTCTACCAAGTTTCTTTTACAGGGTTGTGATTAGCCAAATCAATCTAAGAGGGATTTATGCAGACTGCGCTAATTATTGTAATTCCAGTAGTTGTTGTTTTGCTGATTATTGGAATTCTAAAGCTCAAACCGTTGTTCAGTTATATGGCAATTTTTGGCTTAGGATTACTGTCTTCATCCGTAGTGGAGTTCTTTTTTTGCTCTGGCCTGCAAACACAGTGTGAAGCAGATGCGTTAAATATGGTGGGCTTTTTCTTCCATTCTTTTTATGTAATAGCAATTTGTTCAGTTTTTTACGCTATTATGCCTCACGTTTCAAAACAAAAATCGCAGTAAATGTCTTAACAAAATGACGATTAAGACTATAGTGTGTAATTAAGAAAATTTGATTCTATAGGCTGTAGTTCAAGTAAATAAAAAATAATTCGTTGAAATCAATGGATATAGAAACGAGTAGAGGTTAGATGTCTACATTCGGTGAACTTGGTGCAGCCCTTGTAATTAAAAACCAAAAGATAAGGAGTTCTTTTAATATGAGTTTTTGGCAAATCATTATTTTTATCGTGCTTTTCAGCCTTACACTTCTACCAGCGTTAATTGCCTTAACATCCAAAAAAGCTAAAGGCATACACAAGTTGGCATGGGGGGCCATTTCCTTTTTCTTTTCGTGGTTGGGGTTTTTAATCTATTACTTCTTTGCAATTAGAGGTATGAGCAAGCAAAGTACATAACGATTCGTTGTTTCGCTCCACTTTAATATGCCCTTTATTAGACGTTATACGGTGATAGGAATTTAGATAACATGAAGATTAAATTGATAGTAATCTTGTCAATATGTGTAATCTCAACAGGGTGCGCTTCAACTTCTGATAGGGCTGCAAGAGACTTTCTTGATGGGGCTAGTGCCAGTGCTGAAAAAAGACAGCGAGAAGAATCTACTAACCGATACAGCAAAAAGCGTGACCACAAAAACGATGCTATAGAAGATACGGTGTCTGGAGCACTTACCGCGCTTTTTAGAGGCTTGTTTAGCTCTGAAAGCGACGATAACTAGTGAAAGATAGTTTCCTAGCATGGCGTGCGAGTGGCGCTCTAATGCCCTTTTCAAAGAGCATTGATTGCTTACCAGCAGTATTTCAAAAGAGGTCTGCCCGTTGGAATTAAAAACCATTGGTTTGTTTGTTATTACTGCACTTGCTGAAATCGTTGGATGCTATCTGCCCTATTTATGGTTGAAAGAAGATAAGTCCATATGGTTGTTAGTACCAGCGGCTATATCGCTCGCGCTTTTTGCTTGGCTGTTGTCACTTCACCCAACCGCTGCCGGGCGCGTATACGCCGCTTACGGTGGTGTTTATATTTTTATGGCTATTATGTGGCTTTGGCTTGTTGATGGAGTGAAGCCAACGTTATGGGACTTGGTGGGCACCTTTGTCGCTTTGATTGGTATGGCGATAATTATGTTCGCACCAAGAAGTCACGGATAAGAGTCTTGCTTGCAATAAATAACGAAGAAAACGCGATGAAGATTACCTTTACTCCAAGTACGAACCTACCAAGGGCTGCTGAGTTTACCTTTAATAACATGCGCGATTATTACGCTCAGTTTGCGCCTGATTGGGACGCAGAAAAAGTGCTTGGGGTTACCGCAGAGCTCATTAATTACGACATTCAAGTAGACAGCGAAACGGTGGGGGTGATGCGCCTTCAATACGACGGTAACACCTGTATATTGCGCGACCTTCAGGTCATACCCAGCGCACAGAACAAAGGCATAGGTAGTGCTGCCATTGAAGAAGCAGAAAGACTAGCGTTAGGGGCCAATACTAACTCGCTTGACTTACGAGTATTCAAAGTTAGCCCTGCCGTTTCGCTTTATAAAAAAGTGGGATTTATCATTAAAAGTGAAGACGACCGCTTTTTTAACATGACTAAACCCTTAAGCACTTAACAAACAGGCTTGTACCGCCGTCTATTCAGAATACACCTAAAGGCCAAAGCACATGAAGATTATTATTGATGATCTCACCGGAGGAGAAGTGCTAGCGCTTTTAGAAGAGCATTTGTCTGATATGTATGCTACATCGCCACCTGAGAGCGTACATGCATTAGATGTTGAAGCACTAAAAGCTTCGAACATTACTTTTTTTAGTGGCTGGAAGCAGCAACAGCTTGCGGGCTGCGTCGCTATTAAAACCCTTGATACACATAGCGCCGAGCTAAAATCTATGCGCACAGCCAAGCCGTTTAGAGGATGCGGTGTAGCGTCTCAGTTATTACTTTTTGCCCTAGAACATGCGAAAATGAAAGGGTTTAGTTCGGTAAGTTTAGAAACAGGAACGCAAGACTACTTTTTAGCGGCCAGAACCCTATACAAAAAGTTTGGTTTTGTTGATTGCGGTCCATTTGGCAGTTACTCAATCGATCCCAACAGCCACTTTATGACCCGAGCGCTTTAATTTAGTACTTTAAGAGAATTCCACATGTCGTTACCTCCTTGCCCGCATTGCCAATCAGAATATGTATACGAAGATCAGCCTCTATTTATTTGCCCTGAATGTGGACACGAGTGGAACCCGAACGAGGTAGAAGAGGAAGTCTCAGCTAAAGACTTCAACGGAACACCGTTAGTAGCCGGCGACAAAATTACGTTAGCAAAAGATTTGAAGGTAAAAGGCAGTTCATTGGTACTTAAAATTGGTACCAAAGCCGTTATCCGTCATGTGAAAGATGCCAAAGACCACCAGTTAGATTGTAAAGTAGATGGTGCTGGCGAAATGATGCTAACTGCACAATTTGTTAAAAAGGCATAGACGGCATTTATTGAAAAGCTGTTACTCCTCTCGGTGCGCTTGCCTTGTTGTTTAGCAAGCGCGCTAGCTATCCCCTGCTATTTCCTGTTAAAAGTTTGCGACTTCGTTGGTAATGGTTTCAGTAAGCAAGCTAATCGCTTTCGATGACACTTTCTGAGGGTTAACTAAACAAACACCCACATGCCCAAGCTCGGGTAAACTTTCTGAATTAGATAAAACGTGTAGACCAGGTGGCACTGAACTCTTTGCAAGAACGGTTATGCCCAGCCCTTCGTTAATCGCCGTTTGTATGCCATTTAAGTCAGCAATGGTATACACCACCTGCCACGGTTTTTTGATAGCCGATAACAGATTGGTTGCTCGCTTGCGGTAAATACATGGCGACGGCGCAGCAATAATAGGCAGTTTAACAGGCACGCTATTTACAAAGCGCTGACTCCCCACCCATACCAGTTGATCTGAAATGATGTAGCCGTCTTGCTGAGGATCAGGTGTTTCTTGTAGCGAAAGAATTAAATCGAACTGGCTTTTAAGCGGCTCACTAAGTAAGTCTTTACTTAGCGCACAATGCACCTCTAGCGATATTTCCGGATAGGTTTGCGTGAACCGTCGAATAATTTTAGGCATAAGCGTTGTACTAAATTCGCTGGGAATGCCTAACCGAATATTTCCCGTAACCTGCGGCTTGCCGAATTCGGCCATCGCCTGATCGTTAAGTGCCACTATCTTTTCACCATACGACAATAAGCGACTACCAGCGCCAGTTAGTGCCAAGCGATTTTTGTCGCGGGAAAATAGTTTTTCCCCAATCATTTCTTCTAGTTTTTTTATCTGTAAGCTAATGGCAGGCTGTGTGCGCTGAAGCTGCTCGGCACATTGTGTATAGCTACCCGTCTGTGCAATAAGTACGAACGAACGCAGAAAATCTATCGATAAGTTTTTCATTACTTTGCTTTACACCTCTTTGTTAGCTTTGCCTTCTGTTTTGCCTTGTTAGTGTCAGAATTGCACACAAGGCTATTTAATAAAGTTATAATGCCATATTTTTTATTAATTTTATTTATTCTTTTTACGCTCCTAGTATCAGATACAAAATAATGACATTTAGGAGCCAGCATGAACCCACTTAACCAGCACCTTCACGAACAAGACCCAGATATCGCAGCATTTATTGCGCAAGAAAACGAACGCCAAGAACACCACATTGAACTGATCGCATCGGAGAACTACACCAGCAAAGCTGTTATGCAGGCGCAAGGCAGTCAGCTAACTAATAAGTATGCAGAAGGCTATCCGGGCAAGCGCTATTACGGTGGCTGCGAGGCGGTGGACAAAGTAGAACAGCTTGCTATCGACAGAGCTAAAGCATTGTTTGAAGCTGACTATGTGAATGTGCAGCCTCACTCTGGCTCTCAAGCGAATACTGCAGTTTATATGGCGCTATTAAACCCTGGCGATACCATTCTTGGGTTGAGCCTTGATCACGGTGGGCACCTCACACACGGTGCAAAGCCTAACTTCTCGGGAAAACTATACAACGCGATTCAGTATGGCTTGAACACAGAAACTGGTGAAATTGACTATGACCAAGTAGAAGCCTTGGCTAAAGAACACAAACCAAAAATGATTGTAGCGGGCTTTTCCGCTTACTCTCGCGTGGTCGACTGGCAGAAGTTTAGAGACATCGCTGATAGTGTAGGCGCGTATTTACTTGTAGATATGGCACATGTTGCAGGCCTTGTTGCGGCCGGTGTTTATCCCTCGCCAATTAACGCCGCACACGTCGTTACTACTACTACCCATAAAACACTGCGTGGCCCTCGTGGCGGGCTTATTATGTGTAAAGCAAACCCCGAGCTTGAAAAGAAATTCAATTCATTAATTTTCCCTGGCATTCAGGGTGGCCCACTTATGCACGTTATTGCCGCAAAAGCGGTAGCGCTTCAAGAAGCCATGACAGCAGAGTTCCGCGCTTATCAAAAGCAGGTAGTCACTAATGCACAAGCTATGGCTAATGTGTTTATGAAGCGTGGCTTTGACGTTGTATCTAATGGAACCGACAACCACATGTTCCTGCTAAGTCTTGTAAGCAAAGGAATGACGGGGAAAGAAGCCGACGCGATATTAAATAGCGTGAATATAACGGTAAATAAGAACACAGTACCCAACGACCCGCAGTCGCCATTCGTTACTAGTGGCATTCGAATTGGCACACCTGCGGTCACTTCACGCAATTTTAGTGAAGAAGACTGTGCTCAATTAGCCCATTGGATTTGTGATGTGTTAACAGCGCCAGAAGACAATGCAGTAGTACAGCGAGTGATAGATAAAGTGGCAACGCTAACAGCGGCTCGCCCCGTTTACACTAAGTAAAACCTAGTACTATACCGAGCGAACTCGTGCGTTGCAGGTAGCCACCATTACCCGCCACACGAGTTTGGCTCGTTCATTAAACTGCACTATTCCCACTCCCCAAGCGTCTTCCATGGCGCCTTGCCACACGCTACACGTTTCAATGGTATCGCCGTACAAAGGGGCTAACGATAAGCTAATGCGTAGCGACTCCAACCATTCCCTAAATAACGGGTCCTGATTACCTGCTTCACGCATTTGAGAAAGCTGTAGCGAAGCTTGTTGCTTAATACCTTGAAGCCTTTTGTAGATTTCGCGAGGGTCTTCTTGCTGCCCCAAAAGATGAAGTTCGCGCTCAATATCGTAAGCATTGTGCCAGTGGATAGTTTGCTGCGGTTCTTTTGAACAGCCCCACATTGCCGCACTCATAAGCGAAAGCAGCATGATACGCTTACCCCATAATAAAAGGGTTGAAGGAAATAGTTTTTTGCCACGCACCAAACTGCGAACTCCTCAAACGATGTCATCTACAGTATAGATGAGTATTGCGCTAGGGCTCGCATAAGTGCGCGTAATTAAACTAATTTACTAAGGTGAAACTTGCGAAGCACCTAAAGTGCTTTGCGCTCTCGTTACGGTAGGAAGTGGCTAGCTAAACCACTTCCACCATATAAACACCATTAGAAACCCAAATAGATAGATTAGGCCTAAATAGCTAAGCAGCTTCACTACCACGTTTGGTGCGGCGTCTTGATGAAGCTTGGTTTGTGCCACAAGCTTATGATTAAGCCAAGCAAACATTGGAGTAGTAACAAAGGCCAGCGTCATCGCAAAGCCTAACATTGCCAATAGCGCAGATTTAAAGAACAACACAATGATAAAACTCGCCACTGCCATGAACAGTAACACCGGCGTTACCAGCGTATTTCGTGCGTTTTTGTCTTTGTTAAAAAGAAGCGCTATTGCTTCAGCAACCACCCTCGCATAACCATCGTAAACGGTTAGCGCCGAACCAAATATGCACAAAAATGCAACCAGTGCGATAAGCCAATGCGCCCACTGTCCAATGGTTGATGAGTACATACTAATTAGCTGATGGGAAAAGCCGATACCGCTGGTACTTAGCTCTGTACCGCTGCCATACAAAATTAATGCACCTAAGCCCAAAAACAACAATGCGAGTAGCACCGTCACTGCATAACCTAAATTAAAATCGAAAAGGGCCGACTTTGGCGTTACGGCTTGCCCTTTGCACTGGCGCTTTAACCAAAGTGAAGTAATGGACGATATTTCAATAGGTGCGGGCATCCACCCCATTGTGACGACTAAAAAGCCTAATGTAGCGAGCGTCCAAGGCGAAGGCGGCGCCACGGCAGGTGCTGGTGAAGCAGAGTAATTGCTTAGTGCCACCACGAATACGGCTACAGTCGCCACCACAAGCACGCCCATTATGCCTTTGGCGATATTGTCCAATCCTTCAAAATGGCCAGCGAGTAGAATGATTAAGATAAGTGCCAAAACCACTGAAGCTGACAACGTTATGGCGATATCGAAAGGAATAAAATACGACAATAAGCTTGCAGCAAACAACAACAGCGCTGCAGCATTGACCACCGACGCAATGGTATTCAAACCCAAGGCAATGGCCAAATATCGTCGTCCCATTCCCAAGTACCCTTGCTGAAGGGTTTGTTTTGTACTGATGGTGTAGCTAACACCTGCTCTAAAGAATGGGTATTTGAGTAAGTTAACTACCAATATAAGCAGCGCTAACTGCCAACCAAACTTCGCCCCCGCTTGAGTTGATGCTACTAAGTGACTACCGCCTACCGCCGCTGTTGCCATAAGCACACCCGGGCCGAGCAATTTTAATAGTGCAATACAACGGGCAAAAAACGATGTTTCAGCTGAATACGACAAGGCAACCTCTAAATGGGCATTTCAAAATAGCCGTTAACCATATCAGTAATATAATAAACAGAAAAGAGAGTACGCGCTCATCTGCAAGGCTTGTAGTGTAAGCAGCTGTACCCAGTTTACGCGGGCTATTTAGCCGGAGATTTTAAAAGGTATACAAAGCGCCAGTGAATAAAAAGGCGCTGTTGTCGCTGTAATCTCCACGCGCAAAACCCTCTCCTTTTTTGAGGTAGGCTCCACCTAGCACTAATCGCAACTCGGGTCGCATTTGATAACGCCAGCGAGCTTCCACTTGATGGCCAATGAAACTGTCCACGTCTTGAGGTGCTTTTTGGTACCACATGGCTTTGTAACCAAGCATAATGTTGTGCGCTTTTGCTGGCTTAGACACGCTTCGAAGCCCCACTGCTTTTAGGTTTCTACGTGGCATAGCCTGATATACATCAGTAGGTCCGAAATCAAAACGTCGCACGCCGTATAAGGTATCAAAGTCAGAGATTGTGTCATCGCTTGTGTCGTTGTCGCCACTGATATAGTCAACTTCAGCTCTAAGAAAGGTGTTGTCTGTAATCTGTTTCCCAACATAACCAAACAGCATATATGCACGAACGTCTTTCTCGTCTGTATCGTTAGCAGATGCAGTTTGATAAGAAGTTCCCTTTTGCCCCACCACCTCTATATTTGTTATCAGGCCATTATCGAAAGGCTGGGTATAGTCCACACTCAATGTGTACAAATCACGGTTTTTGGTGGCAAGTGCTTCACTATCGTCTTCTTTTAACCAGTAGCTTTGCAGCTTAACGTTGTTGTCTTTTGACGCAGCGTACACACCAAAGAATTTTCGTTCGCTAAAGCTTTTGTCGAACGCGCGTTCGTTCCCGTCCAGACTTTCACTGTCAGTAGGAAAGCGAGATACCGGCAGCACGTACACGCCATGTACTTGCCAATCTGCAACTCTTGCTTCCACCACAATTCCATCATAGCTATTGGTGGCATTGCGATAGGCTGTTTTGGCCAATAGCCTGCGACTGCCGTAGTCGAGCTCCATACGCCCTACTTTTATCGCAGACACTTCGTATAAGCCAGATGCTCGTTCAGGTTTGTAGGTGATAAAAAACTGTGTAGGCTCTAGTGTATTAACCTGATTGGCCGTTAGCGTTGGATCGTTTTCATCCAGAAACACTCGCGAGTCACGTATTTCAATCGTTGCCGCGAGGTTTTGATAACTTACCGTAGAATTCACGATAAAGCGTGTTGAAAGACGCTGATTACTTTGTTCTCGAGCAGCTGATGATGTTGGAAATATAGGGTTATTCAACGACTCGTAGCGCACTCTAAACGAGCCAGAGACATCAAAGGTTATTTCATCACTCGACGCGTTGGCTAACGGGGAAATAACAACGAGTATTAGCAGAAGGCATGTGCTCAATAGCGAGCGAAAACGACCACGCCCGTAAAGTCGCACAAGTAAAGGGCTGCGCATTAGGAAATAACCATTACATCAGTATTATGTGCACTGAAGTATATAGATTATTTTTATTATCGCACTGCCCTTTTAGTTTAATTTGTTATGCCTTTGGCGTTTAGCCAGCGGGGCTTATCTATAGCCTCGCTGGCCTGAAACGCCAGCTAACGTCTGTCAAAATTCACTTTTTTCTGCGGATGCTGATAGTAGCCTTCTTTTAGAAGGCGTTTAAAGCGGGTCAGTTTTCCGTCCAGCGTTAACTCTTCTAACCCTTTATTAAATAGCGACAGAATAAGCTGACTGTCACTTTCGCCTTTAGGCACTAACAGATGCGTGGTTACAGTTGAGATAAACGGCTTAATGGGCATCACATCTCTGCGGTCGCCACTATCGAAATCACGCTGAAGCAAGTACCATCCTGTTAACTCATCAATGGGAAAAACGTCAATTTTACCTTCAATCAGCGCCTGTAAATTGTCTTTGTCTGTGGCACTTTCCACAACATTACTGCTGCTTTTAATGTAAGCGGCAAGTTCATCGTTGTATAAATACCCTTCTGTTACGCCCATCTTTAGGTCTTTTAAGTCGCTTAATTCAGCCCAAGTATCAGGGCCCTTTTCAGCATTAACATAAAACACCAAGCTTTCCGCACTAATAGGGTTACTGTGGAAAAACTCACTTTCCCGGGCGCGCACAAAATTGCCGTATGAGATGGCGTCGTATTCGCCTTTCAGCGTTGCTTCAAGCGCTTCTTCCCAGGGTAAAGATACAAACTCAACCACAACGCCCGTCTCTAAAAACGCATCAGCGATTATGTGATTGATATAACCGTCGTGCTGCATATCAGTTGACGTATAAGGGGCATACTCTGTGGTCGCTATTCGCAGTTTCATCCACGCATGGGCAAAACTTTGCATTGGAACTAGCGCTAGTATAAATGTCGCTATTAATAGTAATCGCATGTCAAAGTCCTGTTAGTGATTAGAAGTAAATACCAAGGTTTATGTTCAGGCGGTGGGTAGTTTCTTGTCTACCACCTAAGTCGAGTCCCACGCCCGGACCGCCTGAGAACCACATGTTTTTGCCTTGGATACTATCTACATATACAAACAATTTATCCCAGCCAAAGCTACAGCCGTTTATCCACTGCGACGAGTTTTTCCCTTCACTTCCTTCACCTTTTGCCACGCTGTACTCTGAGTAACAAGTAAGTGATTCTATGTGAGTAAACTTATAAGGCACAGAGTACACAAGGTTTGCTGAATAGGTTTTACCGTCGGCCGCGGCTAAGAACGGGAAGGTGAAAGAGGATAGCGCTATGCGATCGTCTGCTTGCCCTTCTGGTGCAGCCAAATCGTATTCATAATCGATATACTGCAGTTCGACTTTTAGGTCGCCTTGGGTATGGCGCATATGCACGGCATAGGCATTCATATCACCATCATCCAGGGTATCCAGGTTTAAGATGTTGCCGTATTGGTAAGACACGCCAATATCGGTAGTGCCTCCGCGAATAAAGTTTGCCGTGTAGTTAGCACGTAAATTATATTGGCCGTCTTCTTTATTTCGATATTCACCATCGTCCGCCACGTCGAACGAATAGCGCCCAAACTCAGCGGCATCGTTGTACTCGTCGTTCATAAAATAGGCGGCTTGAAAATCCCAGTTGCCCCAATCGTGGTTTATTTTCACTCCAGCATCGTAATCATCTTCGAAGCCAAGATAATAATTTACCGAGAACCAAAAGTTGTTACTGGCAAAGGGCTGCAAACCAAACGGTGTTTGGGTTATACCTGCGGTAATTTCGGTTTGCTCATCGAAATGATAAGTCAGGTCGGCGAACCTTACTGTGTCGAAGTCGGTGTTTTCGTACCATCGATATTCGGCTTTATAGCTAAATTGATCTGACTCACCTGACACGCCAAGTTTGAATGATTCAAATTCGAAACCATCTCTAAACTCGGGAATTTGCCAGTCTTGATGCCCGTAGTTAACCCTAACATGACCGCTTAAATTAAAGGGAAGTTCGTCGGCATTTGCGAAGCTTGAGGTGCACGAGGCTATTGAAACTAAAGAAAATGCGGATAGTAGCTTGTTCATTACTGTTCCTGTATTGAATTTTTGGCGGGAACCCTTTGCTAAAAAATGCCTCTAAGAAACATGAGGGGCGTTCAAGCGCTTAGGTGTATCGCGCACCAAAATAAATCCTTCAGTACTAACAATACTGAGCAAACCTTAAAAAAAGATCATTTGTTAAGGTCAGACTTCTGTGAAGTGACTCATGCAAATTAATCGCCCCCCGCAAGGCGACGGCATTTAAACATTGGTCCTTTATTGTGGAAAGTGAAGCGCTATGTATGCGCGGTAGATGCGGAAAGTTTTGCTGTGAACGTCAGGTCTTATCTACTAATTGGTCGCCACTTGAACAGCGAATAGGGGAATATGTGAACATAGCGTGCCAGCTTTACGACTACATCGAAATTGCCTGCATGTATGGGCTTGAGGTGAGCGTAGTATTAAAAGACGGGAATACGGTAAAGGGTACAGCACTGACCACAGTTATCGATAAACGCAACGACGTGGCCACAGAGTGTATTCAAATGTCCATCGACAAAACCACGCAAAATATTGCGCTTAATGAAATCGCTCAACTTCATGCAATAACTGACAACCCGCATTTCAGCTCAGTCAGCTTTTAGGTAGTATGCGCAGCTAACTTAGCTTAACTTTCAAAGTGATCCTGATTTATGACGCAAAACCTCTCGGCCATTACTTTTTTTGTAGACGACTACGACAGTGCCGTTGAATACTTCACCACGGTTTTAAACTTTACCTTAACCGAAGACAAAGTAACCGGCGAAAACTCGCGTTTTGTTCTGGTAACCCCACCACACAGTGCTACGAGCTTGTTGTTGGCGCAAGCAAAAAATGACACAGAAAGGGCACTCATTGGCAGCCAAGCCGCCGATAAAGTATTTTTAATTTTGAATACTGACGACTTCTGGCGCGACTTCAATGCCATGCAAAGCAAAGGGGTGGCATTTTTAGAAACCCCTCGGGAAGAAGTGTATGGTACGGTAGCCATCTTTAGAGATAAGTTTGGCAATAAGTGGGATTTGATCCAAACCACCTAATTGCACTTTATATAAGTGCGCCTTGTCGTTGCGATATTTTTTGCGGCAAGGATTTAAATGAATAGTGTAAGGAAGTAGAGGAGAAGTAGCACGTGCAGGCCATGAAGCGTTCCATTATTGCTGATGTTGTTGCAATAGCGGCAATAGCACTGTTGATCACTACGACGTTTTATTGGATAGAAGCAAGGCGCGAAGTCATAATTCTCTGCGATAATTTTACGCCTGGCGTATCGAAAAAAAGTGTCGAACGCCAGCTAGATACTGCAAACTTATTGTTGTGGGATACAGAGTTTGTTGCAAATGGCAGCAAAATCGAAGCATATAGCCCGCTACACTTAGGCATTATGAAATGCAGCGTAGAATTTAATAAGCAAGATACCGTTGTATTCTCTATTGTTGAGTAATCAGACTCCCTAGCAGCTTCCTCTACTTTTTGCGTTTTATGTGAACCAGGTTGGTGCAACGTTTACATCGACGCAACACCCTATTCACCGGTGCGCTAAAAGTCGTAAAGGCAAACTTACCTTCCGCCATTTATCGCACCGAGTTAACTTTTCATCTAGCTGTAACCTACTGTGTTGTAAACGTATAATTACGCTGTGTCTTCTTAACGCAAACTTTTTCTTATGCAAAAAACAAAACACAGTGTCATCGAGGATGTTTTCGCCCTGATAAGCGCCGGCTTGTTTGTTGCTTTTGGCGTATATTTATTTCAGTCTCAAGACTTAATGGTAGGTGGCGCGGCAGGCTTAGCGCTATTAGGTACTTATGCCGTAGATATGGACTTCGGCTTGCTATTCTTTCTGATTAACTTACCGTTTTACACCCTAGCTTGGACGCAAATTAGCAAGCGTTTCACCATTAACACCTTTATATCCGTCACCACGGTTTCTGTACTAACTGAGCAAATTCCAGCGTTTGTGGATATTAGCCACGTAAATCCATTTTTCGCGGCGGTATTTGGCGGTATTTTAATTGGTGTAGGTATGCTGATGATGTTTCGTCATAGCTCAAGCCTTGGTGGCGTTGGTATTATGGCGTTCTATTTACAACAGCGTTTCAATATTAGAGCCGGTACATTCCAGCTAACCGTAGATAGCTGTATATTACTTAGTGCTCTGTTTTTCATCGCTTGGCCTTTAGTGCTGATTTCAATTTTAGCGGCATTTTGTTTGAACATGGTTATTTCGCTTAACCATAGACCAGAGCGTTACTTTCCAGTACAAGGCGAATCTGAATCAAAAAAGGCAAACGCTGAGTCAAACAATGCCGATACCAATCACTTGGAAAATCGTGCTGAAAACAGTCTAGAACAGTGCTTAGACAGCGAGCTTCGCGCACAAAACGGCTAAATTTACTCAGCCAGTCTTTGTCATTCGGTCATAAGTTTTCGCTCTTACTCCCCTCAAAAAGAGACAGCAGCGATGATTAGGGCAACAAATAAAAAGCCCGGTTAGGCACAACCTAACCGGGCTTTCTTGTATCTTTTATTTGTATTCCTAGACGCCTACAACAAACCTATTGCTTCTTCTGAACAGGTCTTGACGGTCGACTTACTACTCCACGGTTCACTCTTGGACGAGAAAACGAAGTACGCATACAAACCTCACTTATGAGTTGTTGCTCAGCACAGTTGGAGGCGAAACATTCACCGCAATCCCGCAACCAAGCCGATACAGTATAGGCTCAAAATGGGGGTAAATGTCTCATTCTTTTAATGAATAGTGCTTTATTAAAACTTATATGAAGTCTAGCCAAACTGGCACTGCTTTGATAACTAAAGGTATTTTACAATGCGCGGCACCCGTTGAGAAACGCGGGTCATTAATTCGTAGTCGATAGTGTCAGCATTAGCCGCAACTTCCTGAATTGGCACATTCTGTCCCCAGAGTTCAACTTCATCACCCACCGCGACGGTGTCGATATGAGTTACATCGATTGTGATCATGTCCATAGAAACGCGGCCAGCTAAATAGGCGCGTTTACCTCTAATCATAACCGGCGTACCGTTTTTGCAGTGTCTTGGATAGCCATCGGCATAACCAATGCCTACGGTTGCAATTTTGCTGGGCTTACTTGCTACCCAGGTTTGACCATAACCAATTCCCTCGCCTGCCGGTATGGTTCGTACCGCTAATACACTGGAGCGAAGTGTCATGGCAGGGTAGATTTCAATGTCGAGATTTTGTGAGGTAGAAACGGCACCGCCATAAACCCCCACACCTAAACGGTTCCAAGCATTTCGACTTGCAGGCCAGTTTACCGTGGCGGGAGAATTAGCCACGCTGGTTGGCAAACCCAATTTACTCGCTACTTGATTGAACGCATCGATTTGCGTGTTGGTAAAGTTATTATCTACATCGTCAGCGCACGCAAAGTGCGTAGCAATAACCGTTTGCTCGCTAAGTAAATGATTGTACTTAGCAGCAATCCCTTCGATATCGGAAAGGGCAAAACCCAACCGGTGCATGCCGCTATCCACTTTAAGCCAAATATGCGGGCGCTGCTGTTCGGGGCAGCTTTCTAACCACGTAAGCTGTTCTTCGCAGTGCATAACTAATATACAGTTATGCTGAAATGCCATTTGGCACTCTTTTGCCTGATGTGCCCCTTCTAACACCACAATAGGCGCAGAAATTCCCGCGTCGCGAAGCGCAATGGCTTCTTCAATTATGGCTACGGCAAAACGCGAAGAAACATGCTGAAGAATGCGCGCTACATTTACAGCTCCATGACCATAAGCGTCGGCCTTTACTACCGCCATAGACTGACTTGAGGGCGCTAAAGCAGCAAGGGCTTTAAAATTATGTAAAAGGGCATCAGCATGAATGATAGCTTGCGTTTGTCGGCTCACAGAAAAACACGTTCCTTAAATGTTTAATGAGAAAGAATATCGAAAGCCAAAGTGTACCACGAGAAACGTATTAGCTGCGCAGGATTAATAATGAAAAACGTACCATCTAACGCAAGGTTTCTTATGGCATAAAATACCGTTATGCTTTGCGCTAGCTCATTATCACAATTTCGTTGCCCCAAGGTTTTTAATGTCTTCGCACAATTCTTCTACTTCAGAATCATCCGCCAACGCCAGTATTAAAAATACAGTCAGTACTGACAATGAAGCGGCAGGTAATAAACCCACCGTTAACGAATTAGCCCAGTCACTGAATAAAATTGTGTCCGAAGGCAGAAACCCAGACACCCTCGATATAGACACGCTAAGCACGGAAGGCATTCTTACCCGCATTAACAACGAAGACGCGAAAGTGGCAAACGCAGTTACCTCGCAAATTCCGCAAATTGGAAAAGCGGTGGATGCTGCAACCATTAGCATTAAAAATGGTGGCAGGCTTATTTATATAGGCGCGGGAACCAGCGGCAGGCTGGGCATACTTGATGCAGTAGAGTGCCGCCCCACGTTTAGCGTGCCTGATGAACTGGTTGTTGGCGTGATAGCTGGCGGTGAAAAAGCCATTCAGCACGCCGTAGAAGGTGCAGAAGATGACGTCGACGCGGGGCGTGCTGATCTTGTAGCGCTGTCCTTAAACCACAACGATACCGTTATTGGTATTTCGGCAAGCGGTCGTACACCCTATGTAAGTGGCGCACTGGAATATGCCCGTTCGCTTGGCTGCTTTACCGGCGCTATTGCATGTAGCCCTAACGCCGCTATTTTTACCCATGCTGATGTAGCTATATGCCCAGTTGTTGGCCCTGAGGCACTTACTGGCAGTACGCGGATGAAGTCGGGTACGGCGCAAAAGCTAATTCTTAATATGATTAGCACCAGCACAATGATTAAGCTGGGGAAGACCTATCAAAACTTAATGGTAGATGTGAATGCCACTAACGAAAAACTAAAAGCCCGTGCGCTTCGCATTGTTATGCAGGCTACGGACTGCAGTGAAAATGCTGCTTTAGCAGCGCTTAGTGCGTGTAACAACAAAGCTAAAGTTGCTATTTTAATGGTATTAACGGGGCAATCTGCCGAGCAGGCCGCCGCTCAATTAGATGCTAGCGGTGGGTATTTACGTTCCGCCGTGAATAAAAGCGAATAAGCACGGTAGCCTAATGCTATGAAAGTTTTAACTTCGGTCACATTTAACAAGGTTTTTAGACGCCTAACGTCGAGCGCATTCATTGCAATGCTATCTTCAGCACTAATTAGCTTATCGCTCAACGGCTGTGCACAGCAAAGCTTATCTACACATGTATATACAAGCGATACAGGTGGCAACGCGAAGCAGCCTACACTAGGGGATAAGCAGCCTGTATCAAGCACTAAGCAGTTTACTGTAGGCGCTGAACGCTATTCGAAATACCTGCCATTGCTAGCAGGTAAACGAGTTAGTTTGGTGGTAAACCAAAGCGCGTTGGTTTCGAGCCACAGCGCATTGCCTTCTAGCACGGTTGAGCCTGAAGAGCGCGAATCGAGCAACAGCTTGGCTACACAAAAAAATAAGATAAAGACAAGCCAGCGCAATCAGCATCTGCTTGATGCCCTACTTCAACGCAGTGTTAACGTTGTAAGTATTATGTCGCCGGAGCACGGATTTAGAGGAGACAAAGGCGCCGGCGAAAAGGTAGATAGCAATATTGATGCTAAAACCGGTATACCTATTCACTCCCTTTACGGCGCAACCAAAAAGCCTACCCCCGACATGTTGGATGGCATCGATGTGATTGTTTTCGATATCCAGGATGTAGGCGTACGCTTTTACACCTATTTAAGCACCTTGCACTATGTGTTGGAGGCGGCCTTTGCGCGTAATATCGACGTTATCGTGTTAGATAGGCCAAATCCTAACGGCCGCTATGTTGACGGGCCAGTACTACAATCTGAATTTTCGTCCTTCATTGGCATGCATCCTATCCCCGTCTTACACGGTATGACCTTGGGCGAACTTGCTCAAATGATTGTGGGGGAACAGTGGTTAGATATTGACGCGAGCAGTTATGACAACGCTAAGCTTACCGTTGTCCCGGTGCAGGATTATCAACGCACTGCACATTATTCATTGCCCGTAGCGCCTAGCCCTAACCTGCCAAGCGATTTATCAATACGTCTGTACCCAACGCTGTGTTTTTTTGAGGGCACCGACGTGAGTATAGGTCGCGGCACTGACTTTCCCTTCCAACTTATTGGCCACCCGTTTGTTGAGTTTGGTAAAACCAAGATACCGGTAAATGCAAATAGTGCAGCGCCCCACCCTAAACATGAAAATACTCTGCTAAGTGCACATGTCTTTTCTTATGCTGATCCAACGATCTTGGAAGGCTCTGACTCTAAGCAAACAACTCACAAGCGCTCACCAATTAGTGGCTTAGATATCGCTACATTGATAGATGCCTATTCTCGTTTTTCTGAATATAACAAGGTGATCAGCGCCAGTGATGCCTCTGAAGAAACCTTCTTTACTCGCCCAGATTTCTTCGACAAATTAGCGGGTACCGATGCGCTACGATATCAAATTCAAGCCGGTAAAACGCCTGCAGAAATTCGCCAGAGTTGGCAGAAAGATTTAAATAAATTTAGAGAAAAACGAAAAGCATACCTGCTTTACGAAGACACGGACTGATGTACAGATAAACGCCTTTAGCCTTGAGGATTTGAGGTATCTTTTCAAGGTAAATGTGGAGGAAGTGTTAGCGATACTAAACTTAACACAAAACATGTAAGTAAACACTCACACCCACATAAACACGGGTTTATTGGAAGCCAAAAAAGTTAGTAAAAACTAACCTTCTTCATTTTTTGTTTTTACCAAAGCTGCGAGCTGAGCTTCAGCGGTGGCTTTTTGATGTTTAAGCTCATCTCTGCTTTCACCGTCACTCTCAGCGATTTTTGCATCAATATCGGCGATCGTCTGCATCAGCGTTTCTTTACTTTTTTCTTTTTGCTCGGCCTCTTCAGCCTTGTCAAAAATAACGTCTTCAGGAGATGCTTCTTCTCGCTTAGTGTGTCCAGGCGATTTAGCTATCATTTTCAAACCGTCAGGCTGGGGGCGTTGGTTCATAAAGCTAGGAGAAACAATTTCAATATCGGCATTATGCAAAGCGTCGAGTACGGCTTTGTGAAGCCTTGAGCGCGCGCTCAGCAAACTCTTCACTTCAGTTAGTAGACCTGAAATGCGATAACTTACTGAAAAGTCGCCTAGCCCAACTACTTGTACAAATGGCTCTGACAGCTGGGCATTTTCAGCTGCCACAAGTAAGTGCTTTTCAATAATGCTGTGATGAATATCGTAGCCTAAGCTGATATCCACACTAACAATTGCGCCAGACGCTCTGGTCACAGAAACGGGCGAATTCACCATCAGTGTATTGGCAAAGGCAATAAGCTCTCTGCTCTCAGTCTGAATTTCCACATCGAGCAAGCCCATTTCGGTAACGCGACCGCTGTAGCCTTCTACCTTGATAAAGTCACCCACTTTAAACGGACGATTTACACGAAGTACGATCCCCGCCATCAAATTCCCAACCATAGTGGTAGAAGAAAAGGCAATCACACCTGATATAAGTACGCCGATAAGTGCAATAACCTGATTTCTAGTACTCTCACTTACAGGGAGCGTCATCGCAATTACGACAGCGCCAATGATAGTAAGTACCAACATTCCAACTTGGCGAGGTAACTTTTGCTCACTAGTAAGATGGCTTTGCTTGGCTAGCAGAAGGTAGTGCAGTGCGATGAGCGCACTTATTACCAATACAATAGCGACAAAGAGCGGAACAAAAGGGAACAACGCACTTAATACCGTATCGACTAATGAAGTTTGCGTAGCGCCTGATGTATTTGTTGTATTCACGATACTTCCTTTTGAATTGGCTTTTGAAATGACTTTTGGCTTGGCTCTTTGTTCGCACTTAAATGGGCAATATCTTTGGTTTTGGTCTCTGCTTTCGCGTGGCCACCTATTTCAACGAAACAGGTGAACGTCCCTCAGCGAGCGCGCTACCCAGTAATACATCAACCAAAGCATTAAGACTATAGCTCGTAACGTGCTGATTTTCTTTGTCACTTTGCTGTGTAATGTTCACCGCATAACTAAATGTAGCAATAGCAACATCGGCTAGCTCTTTCACGTCATGCGCTTTATATGGCATGCGCAGTGGCGCAAAGACCACGGTTTTATTCTGTGCTTTCGCAGCAACCATTATTTTTTTGCTAAATGCCATCACCTCAGTCTCGCTTGCGCGTCGTTTCACATACTCAGGTAAATCGACTCCTCCTAATTCATAGTTAGCATGTAGCGGGCTAATATTACCAACCACCAGCACGTCAGCTTGTTTTAGTAGATTCATTGCTAATTGGGTTTTAGGTAACGCAGTTAACGGCAAACACGCAAACTCCAGAGTCTTATTGTTGAAGTTGGAACGTGCGCGCGTAAGCGCGGCTTCAAATGCTAAACATCTTGCTGCGTCTGGCATAAGCGCCAACCAGCGATTTGAAGTTATTGGCAACTCATCCTTCCCGAAGAGTACAGATACCGACGATTTAGAAAGCGCTTTCTCAATTTGAATTCCTCTGTTTTTCAAACTGTTAGGGTTATTCATTGAAGCATTTTCTTTCGCTTCATTGAGCCACCATGACATGGGCTTGGAAATAAAACTTTGCAAAGCAAAGCGCTGTTTTGCCTTAATAATACGATTATGAGACGCTCTCAAGAAAGCGCTTTCCGACATTCGATTTGCTGCATTATCCAAAAGTAACGCGAACTTTTTTATGTCGTCTTGGTTTCTTATGGTGAACGGCATAAGCGCAATGTCAGCACCTGCGCTGAATGCACTGACTAATGCTTCTTCATGGGAGAAAAACTGAGTAATACCTGCCATGTCTAACGCGTCAGTAACGATAAGGCCTTGATATCCTAATTGGTTGCGAAGCAAATTGCTTAGTATCTTCTTCGACAAAGTAGCAGGAACTATTTGTGACTTACCATGCTTATCAATAATTGTCGTATCGTCTAAAGACGGGTACTGAATGTGTGCACTCATTACCATTTCAGGAGGCGTTGCACTATTAATGATATTTGCAAAAGGAAGGATGTCACCCGCCATAGCCTGCGTTTTGCTATGCGTTACTTGCGGCAGGCCACTGTGGCTATCTACATGGGTATCACCATGGCCTGGAAAATGTTTGATAGCGCTCATTACACCCGTACTTTGCATAGCACTGACAAATGTCTGCCCGAGTGCGGCTACCTGCTCTGGATTTTCCGAAAAGCTGCGTACGTTAATAACGGGGTTCTTCGGCTCGCTATTTACATCAACCGACGGCGCAAAATTGGTGTTTATACCCAGCGGTAAAAGCGTTTGGCCAATATGCGATGCCACACTTTGCGCAAATGCGCTGCCTCGCTGATGAAAAGTGGCGCCAATGGCCATGTTACCCGCAAACGGCGAGAGCATGTCTGAAGGCAACCTTGCTACTCTGCCCCCTTCTTGATCGACAGCAATAAACAACGGCTGACGACCTGCTTTTACCATATGCTGCTGCATGGTGTAATTGAGCGTAATTAACTGCTCGGTATTTTGAATGTTCTCTGAAAACAAAATAACACCGCCGATGTTGTGCGTACTAAGCACATTTAAAAGTGACGGTGGAATTACGGTCATGGGCGTACGGCAGCGTGATGACGGCGTATTGTCTTCACAGAAATAGCGAAAATCCAAAATGATTTTTTGCCCGAGCATGTTTTTTACAGCGCGAATTGTTTCGGCATCAGCGCTGGGCTTAGGATTGTTCGAAGCGTTAGCCTTTCCAGATTGAGCGGTTGCGCTAGCAGTAAACAGGGTAGCACTTAATAAAATGAGTATGCCTGACAAGATAGCGCTAAGGCCCATCAATGAAGCACGTTTTTTACAAATAACTTGCTGGAATAACAATGTTTATCTAATCCTTGGTAACACGAAGCACAATACGGTACGCTAGCATAAATGAGAGAAGCATGTTCGCCAACTTTGAACTGCAATCACACATTCTCTTACGCAAATAGACATACCTATAGGGCAAGTAGAGCGTAGTAACTTACCAAAGCTCGACAAGTCCTAGGCACACATAAATTTAAGTTTGGAAAGAAGTATGGATTGGATGTCAGTCATCCCCCCTCTTGTGGCTATTGCCGTCGTCTTTTGGAAAAAAGAAGTCATACTCGCATTAGCGCTGGCGGTTTTGTGCGCGGAAGCGTTAATTTTGGTAAATGCTGATATCGCTAGCAGCTATATGGCGCCCATTAATGCCATAGAGCGCGTGGTTGATACCGCCGCGAGTCCTGGCAATACACGGGTGCTTATTTTCTCTGTACTAGTGGGCGCGTTGCTCGCATTTATACGTGACTCTGGCGGAGTAACGGCAACGGTCAACTTTCTAGTAAACAAAGGGGTAGCAAAGAGTCGCAAACAAGTTGGCGGCTTGACCATGTTCACTGGCATCGCCGTATTCATAGAATCAAACTTAAGTGTGCTCACTGCCGGCATATTCGCCCGAGGTCTGTTTGACCGTTTCGGCATGAGCCGCGCGCGCTTAGCCTACATCATCGACTCCACCAGCGCGCCCGTTTGTATTTTGATTTTATTGAACGGCTGGGGGGCATTTATACTCAGCCTGCTCGATGCATACGAGCTACCAGCTTCGTCAGCCTCAATTTTATGGGGCAGCGTATTTTTTAACTTTTACGCTATCTTCACCTTACTTATTGTGGCCTACACTATTTCCGCTGACAAAGTGCATGGCCCCATGGCTGAGGAAGAAAAAGCACTAACGCATGTAGAGGTTAACCAAACTACGGAACCTGCCACCAAGGCACGTTTTATGTTGGTACCGCTAATAATAATGGTATTAAGCATGGTTGGCTTCATGTTCTGGACAGGTAATGGCGTATTGTCTGAAGGCAGCGGGAGCAAATCTGTACTTTACGCTACGGCTCTTGCCACTGCCATTGCCTATGGTCTGCTCTTAATCCACAAGCGTTTTACCCACAAGGAAGCGGTAGAAATTGGTTTTAAAGGGATGGGTGAACTACTTCCTCTAGTAACCATAGTGTTACTGTCGTTAACCTTAGGCAATAGCCTTAAGGTGCTTGGAACAGGCGTGTTTGTCGCGGGCATAGTGGGAGAGTATCTTCCTTTAGTGCTTATTGTTCCCATGCTATTTATTGCCGGAGCGATCATGTCGTTTACCACAGGCACGTCATGGGGCACATTCGCCATCCTAATTCCTATTGGTGTGCCGCTGATTCAAAGTTTAGGGTTACCCCCTTCACTGGTCATTGGCGCTATTTTGGGGGGCGGCATATTTGGTGATCACTGTTCACCTATTTCCGACACTACTGCCGTATCTTCGCTAGCAGCAGGTACTGACGTATTAACGCACGTTAAAACTCAGTTTCCCTACGCACTATTTGCGGGCGCACTTACGCTTATTGCCTATTTTGTAGCAAGCTTGGTCATGCTTGGTTAATGCCGTTGATTAAAGTTTGCTGGAAGTCAGTTGCTAATCGCAAAGGTTTAGCAATGTCTGTAACAAGGAGTTTGTAATGAAAAAGCGGATAGCTAACATCGGGTTTATCTCGGTAATAGTGGCATTTATTTCAGTAGTGGCAGCGTGTTCCCATGCGCCAAATCCCCCTGTTGATAGTGCTAGCAACAATACAGTAGGGCTTAGCCAACAGGCCGTTGCCATGCCTGACAGCTACAGTGCCGATGCTGCAATGCAGGTACTCCAAGAAGGTGGTAACGCAATTGATGCTGCTATTACGGCACAGTTTGTCTTGGCTGTTACTCTACCTGAGGCGGGCAATGTAGGCGGTGGCGGCTTTATGACAATAAAGTTTAAAGATAACACCGACTTTCTAGATTACCGTGAAATGGCACCTGAAAATGCGCATCGCGATATGTATCTTGACGAGCAAGGTAACGTAAAACCGCATGAGTCTTTGTTTGGGGCTAAAGCGTCTGGCATTCCTGGTACCGTTGCTGGTATGTGGGCCGCGCATAAAAAATACGGCACATTGGATTGGGAGCGTCTACTCGCACCAGCCGTTGATTTGGCCGAGCAAGGTTTTGTGGTTCACGAGAAGCTGGCCAATAACATTGATCACTATATTGAGCGTACCAAAGAAGCAGCTATCAATAACAACTTTAGCGAGTATTTTGCACACGCTAAAGCAGGCACTACCTTCAAACAGCCTGAGCTAGCGAAAACGCTTAAAGCGATTCAGCAACAGGGAAAGGATGGCTTTTACAAAGGCGATGTAGCAAAGCATATTGTTGATTTTATGCAGCAAAACGGCGGCCTTATTACTTATGAAGACTTACTGGCTTACAAAGCAGTGTGGCGCAAACCTCTTCACCTAAACTGGCAAGGTTATGAGCTGGTGACCGCACCTCCTCCAAGCTCTGGTGGTGTTGCCGTTGCCCAGTGGATCGGCATGCTAGAAGCCTATGACGCAACGCACGATTTGCCAGCGCAAAACAGTACTGAATACATTCACGTTATGTCAGAAATTGGTAAGCGCGTGTTTGCCGATCGCGCTGAATACATGGGCGATCCTGATTTTGTTAGTGTTCCGGTAAAAGCGCTCACTGACGCTAACTATATTACTCAACGCGCAGCAGATATTCAGCCTACCAGTATTTCTGATACCCCAAGCGTTAAGCCTGGTTTAAAAGAAAGCGAAGATACAACACACTTCTCTATTATGGACAGATGGGGTAACGCTGTTGCTAATACAACGACCATCAACCTTACTTTTGGTAGCGGTGTTGTTGTGACTGGTGCTGGCTTTTTGTTGAATGATGAAATGGACGATTTTAGTGCTAAGCCTGGCGTGCCTAACTTCTTTGGCGCAGTGGGTGGTGAGGCGAATGCTATTGAACCTTACAAGCGCATGCTGTCTTCTATGACGCCAACGCTGGTCACTAAAGACGACCAAGTGGTACTGGTAACAGGCTCTCCTGGCGGCACTACCATTATTTCGTCAGTAACTCAGTCGCTATTGAATGCCCTGCTTTACGATATGAGCGCTGAAGAAGCAGTGAACTCACCACGTTTTCATCACCAGCTATTGCCCAAAGACACCATTCGTATGCACGACGGGTTTACAGAGGCAACGGTAAATGAGCTTAAAGCAATGGGCTATACCATAGATAACCGTCGCTTTGGTGATGTGCATTTAATTAAGCGTACTAAAGAGGGTGTAGAAGCCGCATCTGAAAAAAGCGGACGAGGTAAGAGCCTAGTACAACCATATTAGTACAGCCTTATTAACACAGTCGTATTTACACAGCCGTCTTAGTACAACCGTATTAGCACAGGGCTGTTAGCTCAGCCACATTAGCTGAGCTCCATTAGTGTAGCTTTGAGGGCTCAGCGTAATTAGTTCAGCCTTGAACAAAGTACAAGCTGATAACTACAGCAACAGCGTGGCGTCGATAGGCACGTACTTAGACGCCACTTTTTGAATACTTTCAGCCGTTAATGCAGGAACACCGTACACCGTTACGGTTTTCCCTTTTGCTTTAAGGGCGTTTACAAGAATATCGAAATCGCCGTCGCCCGACACCAAAATGATCTCATCAACATCGTCGGCGTGTTCAAGTGCATCTACTGTTATACCTACATCCCAGTCACCTTTCGCCGAGCCGTCAGCACGTTGAATGAAAGGCTTTAACTTTACTTCAAATCCAATAGCACGAAGAATGTTTTGAAATTCACGCTGCTTGCTGTCACCCCTGTCTATGGCGTATGCGAAAGCATGGGCTATATCCAAGTTGTAGGTAAGTTCACGCCAAAACTGGTTGTAATTAAAGTTGCGTTTGTACGCCTGACGGCAGGTGTAATACACATTTTGTACGTCTACCAGCACTAATGCTTTATTCAAAACCACTCTCTTCTTCGGTTTACTCGGTTATTGTTTTCTGATGTTATAGCCTTTTGATAATAAAACCAAAAAACCTGATGATGAAATTTATGCGCAAAGCGCACAACTACCTAGGCTTAATACTATTTGTACAAATAGGCCTATGGTTTTTAAGCGGCTTGGTTATGGCCTGGTTACCCATAGATGAAGTAAGAGGTAACCATTTAAGGAACAGGGTAACCACATCATGGCACAGCGCTTCCGTTACTCCTTCTGATATTTTGCGTAACCACAGCAGCACTGCGGTGCTATCACTCACCCATCGCATAAATGAAGTAGGCCTCGCAGAACCGGGCTCGCTCAATGCTATTCCTGTTTATCATGTCGTGGATGACAACATTGCCTATCGCTACAGCGCATTAACAGGTGAAGCTTTGCAAACCATGCAACAAAGCGCTATTCGTAAAGCAGCAAAAGGGCAATACGCAGGTACTGGCGATATTGGTGAGACCCAGCTATTAAGCGTGTTACCTCAAGAAGTGCAAAACCTGTCTGCGCCATTATGGCAGGTAAACTTCGATGACGACCTTAATTCGCGGTTTTATATCGACCCAAACACAGGCAGTGTTCTGCGCGTACGTACCGACACATGGCGGCTGTTTGATTTTATGTGGATGCTGCACATAATGGATTATAAGGACAGAAGTAACTTTAACACGCCGTGGTTAATTGCTTTTTCGGGCAGCGCCTTTTTGTTCACCCTTACAGGTGTTGCGCTTTTATATAAGCGCTTCAAACCAAAAAAGAAGAAGCGCTAGCCTAGTATCAGGCAGCTCTTTGATGTACGGCAAAGAGCAACTGCCCCCATTATTATGTAGCGAAAAGCTGAGAAATATCGGCGAACGCTTTGAACTCTAAGGCGTTGCCGAAAGGGTCTTTGAAAAACATGGTGGCTTGTTCACCCGGCTTTCCTTTAAAACGAATATAAGGTGCGATAACAAACTCGGTATCGGCAGCCTCTAATTTACTTGCCAGTGCTTGCCAATCGTCCATGGATAGCACAACGCCAAAGTGTGGCACCGGCACAGCATGATCGTCTACCCCGTTATAGGCAGGCGGCGACGGCATAGCCTCTACGTAATGGGTCACTAATTGATGGCCGAAGAAGTTCCAATCTATCCACTGGGTGTCACTGCGGCCCTTTTCACAACCCAACAACTCACCGTAGAACGCTTCTGCGTCGGTTAAATTAGTGACCGGAATGGCAAGATGAAAAGGTTGAACCATGAAAACTCCTGTTATAAAAACTTCTTAAGCAACGACAGCTTAAACTTAGAAAACGGCGCATAACGAAAGAACACGTCGAGCGCAAAAGAACGTTTCATTACCGTTTTAATATGGCTGAATGTATCAAAACCTGCTTGGCCATGATAGCTACCCATGCCGCTATTTCCTACGCCACCAAACGGTAACTCAGGGTTAGTCATAAACAGCATAGTGTCGTTAGTACACACACTGCCTGAACTGGTTTTGCTGATAATATTATCAAGCACATCATCCTTATCACTAAATGCATAAAGTGCGAGTGGCTTAGGCCTGCTGTTCACGAACTTAATGCCCGCCTCCATGTTGTCGACAGTGACAATAGGTAGGATAGGGCCGAAGATCTCTTCTTTCATTAGCGGGCTATCTAGCGATGGCTCCAGTACAAGGGTAGGCGCCATTGCTGGACGAGATTCATCTAGCTCGCCGCCATACACCACATTGACGTTTTCAAGGTAACTTTCAAGACGCTTTAAGTGACGATGATTAACGATATTGCCGTAATCTCGTGACGATAAAGGTGCTTTGCCGTATTGCTTTTTCAGCTCTTTTTCAACCGCATCAATAAGCTTTTGCTCAAAGCCCTTTTCAACAATGACATAGTCAGGCGCAATACAAGTTTGGCCCGCATTCATCCATTTACCCCACACTAAACGGCGCGCGGTGACAGCAAGGTTTGTGTTTTTATCAACAAAACAGGGACTTTTACCGCCAAGCTCAAGGGTTACTGGCGTTAAATGTTTGGCCGCGGCGCTCATGACAATTTTACCCACCACTTCACCACCGGTGTAAAAAATATGGTCCCATTTGCAGGCAAGTAGCGCCGTCGCTTCATCTTTACCGCCTTCTATTACGGCAACGCATGAATTATCCATATATTGGGGGATAAGCTTAGCCACCAGCGACGAGGTTTCTTCAGCCAATTCAGAGGGTTTCAATACCGCACAGTTGCCCGCTGCAATAGCGGCGATGTAAGGGGCAAGCAATAACTGAAGCGGATAATTCCACGCTCCGATAATAAGTACAGTGCCAAGCGGCTCAGGCTTGCGAAAGCTCTTACCTGGCCATGCCACCATGGGCGTTGATACTTTGCGTGGCTTTGCCCATTTATCCAAATGCTTAAGCGTATGCTTGATATCAGAAAGCAGAAACCCTTGTTCCGCTACCATGGCTTCGGTCTTACATTTGCCTAAATCATTTTTAAGGGCCTGTAAGATGTCGTGCTGGTTGTCTTTCAGTAAAGTTTCTAATGCCTTTAACTGGCTTTTACGCCACTCCAGGGACTGGGTTTTCCCTGTATCGAAACTGTCGTTAAGCTTGTGAACAACGTCAACGAAACACACGCCAGTTTCCACTGCGTGAAGAGAAGGTCTATTTGGCATAAGAAAGCTCCGATAGCATAACACCCACTGCAACAATTCTATGGCTCATCTTAAGATTGTTGTCGGGCAAAGCAGCGCAATAATTAACTGATACTATCTTATATTAATAGGGATGTTCGAAGACAACGCAACTAAATTGTTAATTAATGTTTAATGAGCTCGTATTTTAGGGCAAGTGGCTGACGTCACACTTAAGGAGTATAAACAGTTAACGTTGAAGCAATAACAAGATTATATAAAAGTAAAAGGTCGAAAAATTACAAAAAAAGCCCAGTGAACACTGGGCTTTTAAACATTTAATGTGAAACTATTACGCGTCGTATGGGCTGCGTAAAACGATAGTTTCGTTTCTGTCAGGGCCTGTTGAAACGATATCAACCGGCACACCTGTTAGCTCTTCAAGACGCTTAATGTAGTTTTTCGCAGCTTGTGGAAGCGCTTCAAACTCAGTTACACCAAAGGTGTTGTCTGTCCAACCCGGCATTTCTTCATAAACAGGCGTCACTTTTTCGTAACCGTCAGCCGCCATAGGAGGAACGTCTTTCACGTTGCCGTCTGCATCTTTGTAGCCTACACAAATTTGAAGGCTTTCAAGACCGTCTAGCACGTCAAGCTTGGTTAAACAGAAACCTGTAATAGAGTTGATTTGTACTGCGCGTTTCATCGCAACTGCATCGAACCAACCCGTGCGGCGCTTACGACCTGTGGTCGCGCCAAACTCGTGACCTTTAACACCTAAGTGTTGGCCTACTTCACATTCTAGTTCAGTAGGGAAAGGGCCTGAGCCTACACGCGTAGTGTATGCTTTAACAATACCCAGTACGTAATCTAGCTTAAGTGGGCCAAAGCCAGCACCCGTTGCTACACCACCAACGGTAGTGTTTGACGACGTAACATAAGGATAAGTACCGTGATCGATGTCTAGAAGTGTACCTTGTGCACCTTCAAACATAATAGGCAAGCCAGCATTGTGTGCTTTGTCTAGTTCGTCAGTTACATCAACAACCATTGCTTTAAGAATGTCAGCAACTTCCATTGCACCTTTTAAGGTTTCGTCAAAGTCTACTGCTTCTTCGCCATAGTACTGCGTAAGCGTGAAGTTATGCACGTCTAGCACTTCTTTCAGCTTTGCTGCGAAGTCTTCTGCATTAAACAAGTCGCCAACGCGTAATCCACGACGGGCTACTTTATCTTCATACGCTGGACCGATACCACGACCCGTTGTACCAATTGCTTTTGCGCCGCGGGCTTTTTCGCGCGCTACGTCTAGTGCAATGTGATAAGGAAGAATAAGCGGACAAGCTTCACTAATCTTTAATCGCTCGCGCACTGGAACGCCACGCTCTTCAAGCATAGTCATTTCTTTCATTAGTGCGTCAGGGCTTAGCACAACACCGTTACCAATAATACAGGTAACATTATCGCGTAGGATGCCTGATGGGATTAAGTGAAGTACGGTTTTTTCACCGTCGATTACTAGAGTGTGACCTGCATTGTGTCCGCCTTGGTAACGAACAACATATTTTGCGCGATCAGTGAGTAGGTCTACGACCTTGCCTTTACCCTCGTCACCCCATTGAGTGCCGAGTACCACAACGTTCTTTGCCATGAATCATATGTGTAAGAAAATTAGGCGGGGATTCTACAAAATTCTAGCGCAAGGATCATCTCTTTTTCGAACAAAAATACGACTATTTTATTTTTATTTTTGAAATCACAAAGATGACCCACTGCCGCTCGAGCCTTTTTGAAATAAGGCTTGGCTTCTTATTTTTCAGCACAAACATTCTAAGGCGCTAATTTTTAAAGCTTTCTAAACATTACCTGGTAAAAAAGCTGAACAGACGGTCTATCGCAGTCTGCACTACGCCCATTTATATAACGTTTTGCTATTATTCGCGGGCATTGGATGCTTAAAAGCTAATGAGGTATTCAAAGGGCTGAAAATATACCTCTGAATGTTGAATACAGGTTTAAGAGCACACTTTTCAGTCAACGGTAAAGTCGCGCTCCTTTTCGTACTTTGTATTATGGTAAAGCGTGTGAGAGTGTTTGATGAGGTCCGTTTTCACACCGTTTCACGTCTCTTAATGCCTAGATCTGGGCGCTAACTCAACTGAAATAAAACAGCAGTAGTGCGCCTATTATCACAAGGGTTCCGCCAATTTGACGCAGTTGATTGCTGGGCTGTTGGCTTATCTGAAGTAAATAATTGCGCCATTTATTAGGAAAAAGAAGCGGCCTGACGTGGTCAACCAAAATTGACCAACCCAGTTAAGCTACTTTTTTCAATTTCTTCATGTCCGCCTCATATTGATTTGGACTTCTGTAATCTAGATAC
>NZ_JACSOE010000013.1:0-79423 GCF_014349115.1 Alteromonas sp. BZK5
ATGAAGCTAGGAGGTTTGGCACAGAGATTTGGACTGACTGCTAAAGCAGCCAGAGAACTACTATTACCTATTGACGGGAGTTGGGCTCATATGTGTTAGTACCCATAAACTTTAGACATCCTTATATCTTTTTAGTTAATTATTTTTGTTCCGGTTTCTAATGATCTTGCTGAGACTGAAAAACGTGATGAATGGCGACGCAATGTACAACACCAAAATCGAATCAAACGCAATTAGGGCATAGACAATCTCTGCTTGCCCGATAGAGCCGCAGAATTCCCAACTGAAAATAGGAATGCATTCATAAACCGATGTAGACCATACGAAAGCTGTGCCGCCAAAAACAATACAAAGCACCAAAATACTGCACATCATTTTTAGATAAAGTTTTTTGGATGGCCTTACTTTCATTGCTTCCAACTCTTTGGGTACTAACTTTTAAATAAGGGGCGCAGACATGTGGGGCATAATGGCGAAGCCGCCCCGCATGTATGCGTCCCAGCGAACGAAGTGAGTGACTTAATTTTTTTGTTATGTGCCACCCAATACATCCTTACAAGTAGTAGCTCAGTAAGCCATCTGAGCTTTCTATATTCAAGATATCCATAATTATCTCTAAATGGTCCCCAAAGTGTTCTTTCGTCTCAGTGTCTTGCATTTCCATGATTTCTAACTCTGGCAAGAACGTTTCCATGACCCAAAGCTTTGATGGATTTTGCAAAAGGCCATTAATGAGAGTGTCTAAAATTGAGTCTAACATTTTAGTTAATAGCTGTTTTTCGTTTGGAACACTTCCGGGCAGTTCAGCAAACAACTCGCTATCCTTAAAACTTTTTAACTCGGATAATGTGGACTGTGTGATGACCAAAGTCTGATCTTGAACTTCTAATAAAGGACTGTATTCCATATTATCCTCTTGGCACATAGACACAATGACTCCCTGTGAAATGCTAGCCTCCGCATTTTCGTGGGTTAGCTGAAAGCCAGTGCCATAATTAGTTTGTTCAATACTAAATCAATTTGGAGGCTAGCATGAACAAACATAGCATGATTTTTATCGGATTGGATACGCATAAAGAGTTTCACGAAGTTGGTTATTGTGAAGAACAGCGTGGCGCGTCGCCTGTTCATTATGGTCGTATTCCCTCCTCTAAGGTCAGTGTCAAAAAGCTTATTCGTCAATTTGAATCTAAATACCCTGGTGCAACGATTCACGTTGTTTATGAGGCTGGGCCGTGTGGTTATTGGATTTATCGTCTGATAACAAGCTTGGGACATTGTTGCTATGTCGTGGCTCCGTCTCTTATTCCCAAAAAGCCTGGAGAACGAATTAAGACTGACCGCCGGGATGCGCTTAAACTCGTTAGGTCACTAAAGTCTGAAGACCTTACACCCATCTATGTGCCCGAGCCGGAAGATGAAGCGGTGCGGGATTTATCTCGGGCTCGAGAAGCAGCAATGAAGGATTTAAAAGAAGCCAAGTACCAGCTTAAAGCTCTACTTTTGCGAAATAACATACGCTATGAAGGTACTGCCAACTGGTCGAAGAAACACCTTCGCTGGCTCACGGAATTGATATTGCCTCACCCGACCCAGCAAATTGTTTTACAGGAACAGCTGCAAACCATTGAAGAACGTATTAGGCGATTAGAACGTTTGGATAATGAATTAACTCACCACGTTCACCAGTGGCGTTATTATCCGGTAGTGAAAGCGATTCAGGCAATGCGCGGCGTTCGATTGTTAGTAGCTGTTGGTGTAGTGGCGGAACTCGGTGATCTACATCGCTTCGATCATCCAAGGAAGCTCATGGCGTATTTAGGTTTAGTGCCCAGTGAGCAATCATCTGGTGGGAAACGGCACTTAGGCGCTATCACAAAAGCAGGCAATGGCAGAGCTAGGCGCTTACTTATAGAGGGGGCACATAGTTATCGTTATCCCGCGAATGTCTCTACCGAATTACAGTTAAGGCAGGAAGGTTTACCCAAAGATATTGTTGATATCGCTTGGAAAGCACAGCTGCGTCTTTGCAAACGCTATCAGCGTATGAGCAACAAAGGTAAACACTACAATTTAATCATTACGGCGATTGCCAGGGAAATGTCGGCTTACATATGGGCTATTGCAAAGGAAGTGGTACTCACGCCGGTTAACCCAAAACTCAGACTAAGCCGAGTACCTGCATGAAAAACGAGTTTGAGCTAACGCATTCGGGTCAGGCCGCGGAATGTGGCACAACCTACGAGGGTGTTATGATGGCAATCACTTAATCGTGATTGACCCACGTACATAGACTGATGAGAAGGTGCCACGGCGGAACATGTAAGGTCAGCTCTGCTTATTCAATGAATAAGCAACCTACGAATACCAGCATACCAACCGACGACATTACTGCCTCATCCGGTGCGTTAGCTCATTTAATATGAGTGAGGAACACAGCTAATTATGGACTGAAAGAGTGTCAGGGTTGCGCTCGTTCAGGGTTGACAAAGGGAGTCATACCAACACCCGCATAAAGGGCGATAACACATGGGCTAAAATTAGGAACGAAGTGACGCAGCCCATGTGTTAGCGTCCCAGCGAGCTTGCGAGCGATTTAATGCGATTGTTATGTTCGTTCCAGAAAAGAGAGCGCAATCACTTCTAATTGTCCGATACCATTGAAGTTAAATTTATAGTGCTGGTATGCTTCATTCTTTGATATATCTCCATGTTTCCAATAAGTTGCAATCCATTCTGAATTTTCAATTATGTAGCAAGAGTCATCTCTTTCACCCTCGTAAAAACTATCGGCTTCCTCCCATTTGAATCCAACCGGATCTGCAAATAAAACTGATACGTTTTTATTTTGCCAATCCTTAAACGTCAAGAATAGTTCACCATTACGGCAATGAATTTCCGGAGATTCTGCATCAGCTGTGCTGAAAGTGGTATTTAATCTTATTGGTCTATTCATACTCTAGAGAACATAACTTTTAAATAAGGGGCGCAGGCATGTGGGGCATAATGGCGAAGCCGCCCCGCATGTATGCGTCCCAGCGAACGCAGTGAGTGACTTAATTTTTTTGTTATGTTGCCAGCCATTGAGGCTAATAGAAGTCATATAGCTCTTTGAACCTTTCTAGTGACTCCTCCTCATTTTGTCCGAGAAGAGATTCGTTATAACTGATATTTTCAGGTACGCCAGCAGTTGAAAAATTCACCCTAACAAACTCTGCATAATGGCTTATGCCGTAGCTAAGATCTTGAAAGCCTAGAGTTTTGCTCTCTGAAATTGGCTTAAAAGAGTTAGCATGAATAAACAAGGAACTGAGAGTTGGGCCATTCTTGTGATATTGAGCATTTATTTGTACAAGCTTAATTTCTATACCTTTTAGATGAGGCATTTTCTCTAATACAAAAGATATTGATCTCTTTTCAATCGCATCTTTATCTAGTGAAGCTAGTGTATCCCAAACATACTCTTCTGTTCCTTGGGCTGATGAAAGGAAGAGCATAAGAAAACATGCAAGCACTCTCGAATTCAACCTTTCAAACCTCCAATGTTTATTGCAACATAACTTTTAAATAAAGGGCAAAAACGCAGCGCTATAATCGCGAAGCGGCGCTGTGTTTTTGTCCCAGCGCGCCCCGCGCGCGTTTTAATTTTTTTTGTTATATCGCATTTTATTGCAAACAGTTGCCAGATTTTAAGTGGATTGTACGCCATAGATTCCATTTTAATTTTATTTCAACTTCCCTTTCTTTTACGGATGTAACTTTGTGATTTCTAGCTTCCAATAACTTCAAAAGCTCTTGGCATGTGCCGTACTCAGTTTCTCTTGGAATATTGTACTCATCCATTTGCTTATCCAGTCCACGTAATATTTTTTCGCCTTCTCTTTTTGAAACATCACGAATAATTACGCCTTCTGAATTAACATACGTCCGGTGATCAATACGCTTTTTTACATCCTTATCAGTCTTTGTAGATGTACACGATGTTAATGAAAATATGAAAACAATTATTATGATTCTCAAAACTACCTCATGCGATATAACAATTTAATATACAGAAAAAATCCTTTATGCAAGGTGGAAACTATCCGTATATCACTTATGAGCGTTTTGAAATTATTACCCTAAAACAACCCATTAAACAAAAAATAAACGCTTTTAAGCATAAAAGCCGGAAAACATCCTTTTTATTTTCTTTATTTGTAAAAAGCTACGTTGCTGGCCATAAAAACAGCGTTTATCTACACGTTATAAATAGGCATCTGGATGAATTTTATTAACCTTCCATTCACCGTCTTCTTTAATCAAGTCGAGGCTTCGCAAGTCTTCAATTTTATCGTCGTTGTATGTTCCACTTAAAAATACGGTGATTGTCGATTTTTCTGCGAATTCGTTGCGGCCAACTCGGCCTGCACTTTGAGGAGTGATGGTGACGGTGTCATATTTAAGGTTTAAGAGGTGGCGCTGAACGTTACTGTTAGTGTGGTATCTCGTTAATATACGAGACAGCTTTTCGCTTGATAGGCGAATTGCTGTATCAAGGTTGTCATCTTCATAAACACTTTTGAGAAACGCTACGGTGGTGTACTCAGGGGTACTTTCATCAAGCATGCCGTACCGCCCGATGCCTTCTTCCTTTTTACCGCAAGCGGATAAAATCAACACTGTAAAAAGCCCGAATAGGACGTACCACATACGCGTTTTCATTTGGATTACCTTAATGTAAAGAGGTCCGTTTCTTATTGATAGTTTTATATCTCAACGAAGTCAATGTGCTCGCCGCTTCGCTAATCTATGCTTTGATTATTCACAATATTGCGCACAAAAGCAAAGTAATAGAGCGTAAAACTCAGGTGTTTGTGTTCATGAAACTTCAGGAGAAACAGAAGAGAGTAGGCATAAAAAAACGAGGCACTAGGCCTCGTTTTTAAATAATTGAAACATTTTGGTGGTTATTGAACTTCTTCTTGTTCGTCGAACGCACCAGCAAACAGAGGGCTACTTAGGTAACGTTCTGTGCCGCTTGCTAGAAGTACTACAACCACTTTGTCTTTGTTTTCTGGGCGTTCAGCAAAACGCTTAGCAGCAACAACGGCCGCACCAGAAGAAATACCTGCAAGAATACCCTCGTCGGTCATTAGCTTGCGCGCCATGTCCATACATTCTTCGTTGGTAACTTGCTCAACTTCGTCAATTAGGCCTAGGTCTAGGTTACCTGGAATGAAACCTGCGCCAATACCTTGAATTTTGTGTGGGCCAGGGGTTAATTCTTCGCCCGCAAGCGCTTGGGTAATTACTGGAGAGTCTGTTGGCTCAACGGCAATAGAAGTAATTGCTTTACCTTTCGTATTTTTAAGGTAGCGACTTACACCCGTGATTGTACCACCCGTACCTACACCAGCTACGAATGCATCTACTTTACCGTCTGTATCTTCCCAAATTTCAGGGCCAGTGGTTTTTTCGTGAATAGCCGGGTTAGCCGGGTTGTCGAACTGTTGAAGCAATACGTATTTGTCTGGATCTGATGCCACAATTTCTTGTGCAGCGGCAACGGCACCTTTCATGCCCTTAGGCGCTTCAGTAAGAACAAGGTTTGCGCCCAAAGCTTTTAGAAGTTTGCGACGCTCAAGGCTCATGCTGCTAGGCATGGTTAGCGTTAGCTTATAACCGCGAGACGCTGCAACAAACGCCAAAGCGATACCTGTGTTACCACTGGTCGGCTCTACAATTTCTTTACCTTCGGTAAGGACACCGCGCTTTTCAGCATCCCAAATCATGTTAGCGCCAATACGGCACTTAACGCTGAAGCTTGGGTTACGCGATTCAATTTTTGCGTATACATTACCTGATGTTACGCGATTTAGCTTTACTAGTGGCGTGCGGCCAATAGATAGGGAATTGTCGTCAAATACGTTCATTATAAATCCTTACCTCGTTCCTTATTTTATAGGAAACCCCGTCTGTCGTGATCTGTACGACCTTTTTAATAGTTAATAATTCAACGCGTGTGATAGTTAATAATTCACAGCCTGAATTAGGGGATTTCGTCATACCCCTATATCATTGGTCCCAATCAGTAAAATGCAAAGTGCTTTTTAGCTATATGTTATATCTATGGGCAATCATGAGAAGGCCTTGATATTATAGTTAAAATTGCAAAGACGAAAAATTATACGGAGTACAACAATAATGGCTTTTAGTGGCACGTCTAATTATATCGCAACCAAAGACTTACAGCTGGCGGTTAACGCAGCTATTACGCTAGAGCGTCCGCTTTTAATTAAAGGCGAGCCGGGCACAGGTAAAACCATGCTTGCTGAAGAATTGGCCGAGAGTTTAGGCACCGAACTAATTCAGTGGCACATTAAATCAACCACTAAAGCACAGCAAGGTTTGTACGAATACGACGCAGTGTCACGTCTTCGCGACTCTCAACTTGGTGATGATCGCGTTCACGATATCAGCAACTACATCGTAAAAGGTAAATTATGGGAAGCCTTTAGCGCAGAAAAGCGCCCGGTACTATTAATTGATGAAATTGATAAAGCTGACATTGAGTTTCCCAACGACTTGCTGCTAGAGCTCGATAAGATGGAGTTCTTCGTATACGAAACACAAGAACGCGTAGTCGCGAAGCAGCGTCCGATTGTAATCATTACATCGAACAACGAAAAAGAGCTGCCAGATGCTTTCTTGCGCCGTTGTTTCTTCCACTACATTCAGTTCCCGAATCCAGAGGAAATGCAAGAAATCGTTAACGTACATTTCCCAGATTTAAAGAAAAAGCTGCTTGATGAAGCGTTAAAGGCTTTCTTTGAAATTCGAGATGTACCAGGGCTTAAGAAAAAGCCTTCTACCTCTGAACTTATCGACTGGTTGAAGCTTTTAGTTGCTGAAGATATCCCACCAGAAGCGCTTCACTCAAAAGACGGAAAAGCTGCTATTCCACCACTTTACGGGGCACTACTTAAAAACGAACAAGACATACATTTGTTTGAAAAACTGGTCTTTATGGCGCGTCGCTAATGCTTATTCAGTTTTTTTATACACTGCGAAAATATCAGGTTAAAACCACGCTGCGCGAGTTGCTGGATTTGCTTAGTGCGCTTGAAAAGCACGTGGTGTATGCCGATATCGAAGCGTTCTACAGTTTGTCGCGTACCATAATGGTGAAGGACGAAACGCAGTACGATAAGTTCGACAGGGCGTTTGCTGAATATTTTGAAGGTGTCGAATCTGTCGATCTATTCGGTAAAGATATCCCTGAAGAATGGCTGCGTAAGGAAATCGAAAAAAATTTAAGCCCTGAAGAGCGTGAGGCGCTGCGTAAAGCCGGTGGCCTTGAAGAACTGATGGAAACGTTGAAAAAGCGCTTAGAAGAACAAGAAAAGCGTCACCAAGGTGGAAATAAATGGGTGGGCACCGGCGGAACATCCCCGTTTGGCGCTTATGGCGACAATCCAGAAGGTGTGCGAATAGGGCAAAAGGGAAACAGAAAGTTTTCGGCAGTAAAAGTATGGGATAAACGCGAGTTTAAAAACCTAAGCTCTGATGTAGAACTGGGTACGCGTAACATAAAAGTGGCCCTTAGGAAGCTACGCAAGTTTGCTCGCACAGGCGCAAGTGAACAGCTAGATGTGCCAACAACCATAGGTGAGACAGCTAAAAAAGGCGGTTTGCTCGATATCCACATGGCACCAGAGCGTCACAATGCGGTAAAAGTGTTGATGTTTTTTGATGTGGGCGGCTCTATGGACCCACACGTAAAAAGTACTCAAGAGCTTTTCTCTGCGGTGCAAAGCGAGTTTAAATACTTAGAGTACTTTTATTTCCACAACTGCGTGTATGAGGAGGTGTGGAAAGATAACCTTCGTCGCAATAAAGAACGCATTCCTATTTGGGATATCATTCATCGCTACGGAAAAGACTACAAGGTAATTTTTGTAGGTGACGCTACCATGGGACCGTATGAAATAACGTATCCAGGTGGCAGTGTAGAGCATTGGAATGAAGAACCGGGCAGTGTGTGGATGCAGCGTTTATTGAACCACTTTAACAACGCTGTGTGGCTTAATCCGCAAGCTGAGAATTATTGGCCGTATTATTCGTCTATCAAAATTATTCGTGAAATAATGGAAGACAGAATGTATGGGCTAACGCTTGAAGGGTTAACGGCTGCTATTAAAGGGCTTAGCAGAAGCCGCTAAGCCCTTTGACGTGTAACGTTTTATTTCTTTGATATAACGGATGTTGAATTGAAGTCGGAAAATTATGCCGTAGCACTTGTGGTGTTGGCGGGCGGAAAGAGCGCTCGCTACAAGGGTAATAAGCTTTTATCGGAACACCCAATTTCTGCGCTTTCTCTTATACAACACAGTGTAGGGGAGGTAGTTAGTGCGCGCAATGACTTAGCGTTAACCAGTGAATTACCCATTACTGTTGTTACGGGTAAATGGCATGATTCCGTAAATACGCAGCTAAAGCACTCTCTATGTAAGGTTTCTGAACTACCCATCAGTATCGTTCACAACGCTAATTGGGATGAAGGCCTTGCATCAAGTATTCGCACGGGACTTACGCATCTTTTAAGCCTTTCATCACTGTCGAAATCAGTATCCCCGACAGCAAAGGGCTTGTGTACAAGACCTACTCATGTGCTATTCACGTTGGCCGATTTGCCGAGTCTTAATGCACAAGACTTCGTTCACCTTATCAACACTTCTTATGCGAACCCTAATCACATAGTATGCAGTGAATGGCAAAAGCAGGGAGAGAACAATAGTCGATTAACCGTGCCTGCTATCTTTCCTGAAGCGGTATTTAGTGAACTGCTAGCGTTAAGTGGCGACATGGGAGCCAAGCCGGTTATTAGGAAGTATGCGAAATTAAGTAGGGTAACGGCTGTGTCTATACCTAACGCACAATTTGATATAGACACGCCACAAGACTGGGACAAACTAAAAAGCAGGGTGTAACTGCTTTGGTTCAATTGAACGGTTATGCATTCGCGATACGATGCACAGCACTGGGCCTTTGGATGTAAAGAAGGCGTGCACCTAGCATAACAGCTGCAGCACTCAATCCTACAATGAAGCCAATCCAAAACCCTGCTGCGGCCATTGGTTCTGCCGTTATCCAGTTTGTTCTACCTAAAATTACGCCTGTAGGTAGACCTATTAACCAGTAGGACACAAAGGTAATAATAAACATTGCTGTTGTGTCTTTATAGCCGCGTAATGCATTAGCCGAAATCACCTGAACCGCATCAGACAATTGGAATAACGCCGCATAAATCAATAACGCATTTGCCAAGGTATATACGGCTTCGTCGCTGGTGTACAGGCCAATAATGAATCCCTTTGCTAGCAGGGTGAAGCTAGCCGTACACGCAGCGGTGAAAAAACCGATCAGAATAGCGGTTCGAGCTGCAATTTTTGCCTGTCGTGGGTTATTTTGCCCTATGCGATAGCCAATGCGAATTGCTGCTGCCATACCAATACTCATAGGAAACATGAACATTAGGGCCGAGAAGTTCAGTGCGACTTGGTGGGCCGCTACCGTTGTGGCACCAAAAGGGGCTAATAACAATGCAACCAGTGAAAACAGCGTCACTTCGAACAGGATAGTCATAGCAATGGGCAAACCCATTTTGAAGGTACGATTTATGGTTACCATGTTAGGTTTATACAACTGTCCAAACAAATTGTACTTTTGCAGGGCAGGGGCAAAACGAACATAGATAACGGTTGCTATAAGCATAGTGTAAATCACAATGGCCGTTGCAATACCACAACCCGCACCGCCCATAGCTGGTAATGGGCCTACACCATAGATAAACAGGTAGTTTCCTACAATGTTCGCCATCAGCCCGATAACCGTAATAATCATAGTGGGTTTGGTTTTACCCAAGCCTTCACAATAGTTTCTAAGCCATTGGTAAAGTGCAAATCCAGGCATAGCGAACAGCACATACAGTACGTAGTCTACGGTAATGCTAAATAGCTCGGGCGCCATAGGGAACAGCGCGACGATGCTTTCAGTAAATGGAATTAAGCCTGCTACCGCTAATCCCACAAAGAAAACTAGATAACCAGCTTGCTGACTTGCGTCGGCAATACCACTTAAATTTTTGTTTCCCTGCAGCCGTGAAATGATTGGGGGAAGTGCCAGCGCTATACCCTGTATAAAGCAAAGCAGTGGCACGGTGATGCTAAATCCTAGTGCTACCGCAGCCATGTCGGTTGCACTGTAACGCCCAGCCATAATAGTATCGCTAACGCCCATTAGCATTTGAGTAATCTGCGCAACCAACAATGGCCATGCTAGTTTTAAAATGTCTCTTCCTTCTAAAAGAAAGCGTTTTTTATTCACGGTAATGTGTCTCTATATGGGTCGCCTAGGGCGATAAAAATGCAGAAAATAAAAACGAGCTTAAAAGCCTTAACGAAGTAGCGTTTCAACAACGAACTTGTTAAAAATGTAGCGGTATAACCGGAACCGTATCGCCAACTTTTAACTCACTTATATCTTCATGTACTACCATTAGGCAGTTAGCAGAAGTGATTGAAGTCATAACGCCAGAGCTTTGTGACTTAAATGGTGTGACTTCCCATTCACCTTGATTATTTCTTACCATGGTTGCACGCTGAAAGTCTCGGCGGCCTGCACGTCGCTTAAGAGGTGTCGTAATGCTAGCGTTAACAAAGAACGGCTCGTGCGGTTGTACTTGTCCTTGCATTTTTTTGATAACAGGCACAACCAATAATTTTGCGGTAACAAATGAAGACACAGGGTTGCCAGGCAAACCGCAAAACAACGTGTTGTTTATTTTACCCAGAGCAAAGGGTTTACCCGGTTTAACTGCGACTTTCCAAAAGTCGATAGTGCCCAATTCAGCGATGATATCTTTTACATAGTCGGCATCGCCCACAGATACACCACCGCTACTTACCATTACATCTACACGCTCGCTCGCCTCAATGAAGAGTTTACGCAAAGAAGCTTCGTCGTCTTCTACAATGCCGAAATCAACAAGCTCTACGTTTTCATTGCTTAAAATGCTGCTTACACCAACGCGATTAGACTCGAAAATTTGTGTCGATTTACAGGGTTCGCCAGGTGCAGCAAGTTCAGAACCAGTCGCGACTACACCAACGCGAAGTTTTCTGAATACTGCCACCTTACTGTTTCCTTGGGAGGACAGCAGCATAAGGTGTTCGGCGTGAAGGCGCGTGCCCTTGCTTATTAGTGTATCGCCACTGGCGATATCATTGGCCTTTTTACGTATATTCTCTTGCGCCGATGGAATTTTATTGATCAAAACCGCGCCATCATGACTTTCGGTATTCTCTACCATTACAACGGCGTTAGCATTGGCAGGCACCGGGGCCCCCGTCATTATTTTAAATGCTTTGCCTTTTTCAAGCGGCTCATCAGCACTCATGCCAGCTGTAATTACACCCTGTACTTTGAGTTTATCACTGTGTTTAAGATCTTCCGCATTTACGGCATAGCCATCCATTGCTGAATTATCCCATGGCGGGACATCAACGTGGGCAGTTACATCTTGGGCCAAGATGCGGTTGTTGGCGTCAAAAATGCTCACTTGCTCAACGTCGTTTATCGCTTTTGCAGCGTCTAATGCTTTAGTGAGGGCTTCTTCTAGTGAAAGCCATTTAGATGACATACCAACAACTCCATGAAATGATTTAACACGCGGATATTACAGAAAAAGCGGCCTTATACCAAAGGTTAAAGCGTGAAATAAAAGAAAGTATGCGTAAACGACGCAATTGAAGTTTCATCGACGGCTATGTCAGATGAATTAAGAAGCGAGCGTTAATATCTCTTCAAAGTCGTCGAAAACCCAGTTAGGTCTATATTTTGCGATGCTCTCACCATAGTTATACCCATAGGTAAGCCCTATACTCTTTATGTTCGCGGCTTTTGCTGCAACAATGTCATTTTTAGAATCTCCAACCATTACACACTGTGAGGGCGAAACACCAAGCTTTTCACAGGCGTGCAGAAGGGGAAGGGAAGAAGGCTTTTTTTCCGGTAAACTATCACCGCCAATGGTAAGCGAAAACAACGAAAATATTGAGAACGATGAAAGAATAGGCTCAATAAATTCCGAAGGTTTATTAGTGATTAATGCTAGCGTGAACCCTTGTTCTTTTAGCGCGTGAAGTGTTGAGAACACGCCGTCGTACAGCACTGTACTTTTAGTTTCTAGCGTTCGGTAATAGAAAAGAAATTTTTCTAAAGCGGCATCAATCTCGTTTGATGTGTAATGGTGTCTGATCTCTGCGTTGCCGCTCAATCCGCGTTCCACCAGAACACGAGCACCATTTCCAACCCAGTGTCTAATTGTCTGCTCGTTATACGTTGGTAATTGGTAGTCGTTTAATGTTTGGTTTAACGCTGTTGCCAAATCAGGAACAGAATCTACCAAGGTTCCGTCTAAATCGAAAAAAAAGGTATTAATTTCTTGCATTACAAACTTTTGATTTGCTAACTCGTGTGACAAGCATAACACCGCAGTATCCTTACCGCGGTAGATTTATTGGTCAACTGGCGTTATAAGCTCAAAGATTCATTCAAAATCTTGGTTGCTGATCCAAAGCACTTGATAAGGCTTCATTTGTAAGAAACCACTAGAAAGGGCTATCTCGTCACGGGTGATGAGATCAATCCAATTATCTGTGCCAATAAGATTTATGTCAGACAGCAAAATTGTTTGTTCTTCGTCTGAAATATTACTAATACAGAAAATACTTTGCTTTCTATCGAGACTTTGTCGCCAGTAGCCAAATAATTGGTTACCAAGCTGCAAAGTAAACTGCGTTGCATTGGGGTGAAATGCAGGCTGCGCTTTACGTATACGTATAAGCTGCGAGATTCGAGTGAGTACTTTGTGATGCTGTGAAAAGGGCGAGTCTAACAGAGCCTCTAACTCGTTAAAGTCCCAACGTTTTCTGTTGATTGAACGATTTTGTCCTGTATTAGCGACTTTTTCGTAATCGTTGGATGTGCCAAGTAAACTGTGAATGTAAATTCCTGGTATACCTTCCATACCTAACATTATGGCGTGAGCACAAATAAATCGGTCCACTTGATACTTATCAGGGCCCTTGGTGGTTCCTTGCAGCGCGTCGAACAGGGTGATGTTTATCTCGTAAGGCTTTTGCTGACCGTGATCAGAAGCGCGCCACGACACCTTACCGCCAAAGTGCTGCATTGTATGCACAAGCTCTGAAATTTCTTCATCTGACAGTAGGCCTTCCGCCGGACGCAAGCCAATACCATCGTGCGAAGCGATAAAGTTAAAGTAGGCTGTGCCGTTTTGCGCCGGTGGCATACTCATCATCCAGCTTTTCAAATACGTACAATCACCCGTTACTAATGTATTTACAAGTAACGGCGGAAGCGAAAAGTTGTAGATAGCATGGGCTTCGTTAGCATTACCAAAGTACGTTAGGTTTTCCCTGTTGGGAATATTGGTTTCGGTAATGATTATGATGGAAGGATCCACATGTTCAATCAACGTTCGGATCAAACGTATGACTTCGTGGGTTTGGAATAGATTAATGCAGTTTGTACCTACAATTTTCCAAAGAAATGCCACTGCGTCTAAGCGAAAGATTTTAGCGCCTTTATCAATATACAGCTTGATGATATCGATAAACGCTAACAACACCTTGGGGTTTCTAAAGTCAAAGTCAACTTGGTCGTGACTAAACGTGCACCATACATGCTTTGTACCGCTGGCAGTTTCCGTTTCTCGCAGCAAGGGCGACACACGAGGGCGAGTTACCATGGAGAGGTCATCGGATGGATCTGCCGTGAAGAAAAAATCAGATCCCGGTCCTTCACCTTTCACAAAGTTATCAAACCACACGCTTCTTGCAGAGCAGTGATTGATAACTAAGTCGGTCATCAAGCCATAATCCTCAGCAATGACTTCAATATCGTCCCATGAACCTAGTGCTTCATTCACCGTAGAGTAATCGATAACCGAAAACCCATCGTCTGAGCTGTATGGGAAGAAGGGCAGGATGTGAACGTTATTAACGGTATTCTTGCAGTAGCGGTGCAAAAACTTATTTAACGTAACCAGCGGGCGCTCCCCTTCGTCAATGACACTATCACCATAGGTGATCATGATAATGTCTTCTTCATCCCAATAATTGTGATGAGACTGAGGTGAAGCAATATCCGTTTGCTGTTGAATGCCTATGATGTTCATTAACTCAGTCGCTAGCGTCTCATACGAGACGTCCAGTGATACATCGGCATAAATGCTTTCTAAATGGTGTTTTACTTTGTCATGGAGATGGTCCCATGCCATATTACTTACTCCATATATTCTGCAGTATCGGCTTCAACCGCTTCTAATAGTCGTTCTAAAATATCGGGTACCGCGCTGGTCACGCGGTTCCAGCTTGGTATAAACGGTGTTTCCATAGGGTTTTCTAAAAAGTTTTGCCCCGCTTTCATGATGTTGCTGGCAAACATTTCTACTGCTTTTTCTTCGCTGTGAATGTCTAAGTTCAAGCCATTCATTACGGCGTCATTGTGGTAGGTTTCTATAAAGTCTAGCGCAATACGGAAATAGGTGGCTTTAATTGAGCGGAACATTTCGTTGCTAAACGTATAGCCTTGCGTGGCAAGTTTTCTGAAAATGGCTTTGGTAATGTCGATAGACATTTTAGACAAACCACCTTGGTCGTTATTAAGCGATAAATCCTGATGTTTATGGTCGTAAATATCACATATATCTGCCTGACACAGACGGTTATGCGAATAATTGCGGTGCATTTCAGACAGCACACCAATTTCTAAGCCCCAGTCACTTGGAATGCGAATATCGTTTAGTACGTCGCGTCTAAACGAAAACTCACCCGCTAATGGATAGCGGAAGCTGTCCATAAACTCCAAGTATTCGTTGTCTCCCATAATGCGTTTTAATGCACGTAGTAATGGCGTAACGAGAAGTCGAGAAACACGGCCATTAATTTTGCCGTTAGCCACACGCGCATAATAACCCTTACAAAACTCGTAGTTAAACATTGGGTTGGCTACAGGGTAGATAAGCTTGGCGAGCAAATCTTTGTTATAGGTAACGATATCGCAATCGTGTAGTGCAACAGACTCAGCACGATTCGATGCTAGTACGTAGCCCATGCAGTACCAAACGTTTCGGCCTTTACCTAACTCCTTTGGCGCCAAGCCTTGAGCCTGAAGCTCTTCATCAAGTGCTTTAAGGCGAGGGCCGTCGTTCCATAGCACTCTGTGATGCTGAGGAAGTTTGCCGAAGAATTTTAGTGCGTGTTTGTACTGCTCTTCATTGGCTCGGTCCAGACCGATGACAATTTCTGATAAGTAGGGCACGTTTGTTAATTCGTCGACGATATGTGGAAGTGCGTCGCCTTCTAATTCAGAAAAGAGCGACGGTAAAATAAGTGCCATAGGGCGCTTTTGTGAAAACTGTAGAAGCTCTGCTTCAAGCTCTTCGGTAGGACGACGAGCTAAGTTATGTAACGTAGTAACCACACCATTTTGATAAAAATCAGCCATGTGTCCTCCTGATCATAGGGATAGTAATTGAGTAAGCATTTCGTTCCAGCCTTCAGGGCCGGTTAGGGTGCTGGTATAAACCTCTTCTTTTTTTACTGCTGGTGGAGGATTTACCGGGGATAAAATGCGAATGGGGACGTGCGCAGCTTCAAGCATTGCAACGTCGTTCTTACCATCGCCAAGGGCAATAGTGTTAACTTTGGTGGTATGTTGCTTTTGATATTCATTGGCCAGCCACTTGAGGGCCTGGCCTTTATCGCAATTACCTGAAATATGAATGAAGCGGCCGCCTTCCAGAGGGAAAGCACCGCGATCTTTTACTACCTTTAAAAAGCGTTGTTTTTCTTCGTCAGTGCCAAGCCACAAAACCGGTTCGCCAAACTGGCGTTTGGCAGCGAGTGACGCTGATCTTTCGTCAAGCCCAGTACACTCCTGAATTTCTTGAATCGACATTTTTGAGAATTGTTTATACTTGCCGTCAAACTCGCTACCTATTTTTTCGAGTAGCTTAATCCAGTAATTTTTGTTTGAGATAAACGCCTTACACCAGTAGCCATCTATCCAAACCGTACCGCTGGGTTTTTGTTTGAAAAAGCCATGAGGGATGAAAATAGCGGCGCCATTTTCAATAATAAACGGCCCGTCTAAACCAATACTCTCGCGAAGCGGTTGTAATTCAGCAAAGGTTTTGCTGGTAGTGGGAATAACGGGAATGTCCTTTTTTTCTAATGCCGCTAAAGCCGGTTTCGCCGCCTCAAAAGAGTAGGTATGGTGGTCTAACAGCGTGCCGTCCATATCGGTGAAAACAAGCGTTTTCGTCATCGTTTTACGTCCTGTTTAGTTATCGTTCTTGTTTCATCTAGATAAAACACGGTGTCGCACTTTTCAGGCAAGTGACGTAATGCGTGTTCAGTGATGCGTTGGTAGTGTTGCACAAAGTTTGCCACTTCTTCATCAGACATCACTCCATCGCTATCTTTTAACGCTTTTTGGGCGAGTTTATGTTCTTGCTCTAACCGCCATTGATAAACACAATCGAAACTCGGTGCTTTCAGCATAATGCGGTAGTCTATTTTGTCGAACAACGTCTGATAATCGCCTGCTAGTTCAGTGTTTACAAAAGAGCGCCAAATGCCCAATGGGTCCTCTACTTCTTCAAGGTGGTTTACTGGCCGTTTAAGTTCGCTAGATGTTTGCGCAATAGCGCCCACACACCATCCTTCAAGTATGATGAAATCGGGTGAAGATTCGATTACAGGCCACTGTTCTTTGGGGAACGGGTTATCTGTGGCTTTGTTAAAGCGGGGCAGCGATGTACGCGTGCCTTTTTCTAAACTGCGAAACGTATTTAACGCTAGAGGAATGTCATGAGTACCCGGTACACCACGAGTTGCTAGAAGCGGGTGAACTTTTATTGCTAGCGCATTTCGCTGCGACTGGTCGTAGTAAAAATCGTCAATTGAGAGTGATACCACTTTTTTGTTGTGGACCGAGGTAAGGAAGGACTCGATAAAACTGGTCAGAGTTGATTTACCTGAACCCTGACTGCCATTTATGCCCACGATAAATGGTTGTGTTGCACCGTCTTGGTGCTTAAGCAGTTGCTCACATAATGGGGTGAACCATTTTTGTGCAGTTTCTGCATAGGTACTTGGCAATTGATGCGTCGTTAGAAAGCCATGTATATCCATGTTGTCACCTTAATCAATGCAGAATTCGCACGTTCTTCTTGATTAAGATAACAACATTTGTGCCAATAGGGTAACAGACGCGTGGACTTACGACTTACTTCTTGTTAGCGACAATAACGGCCCTTTGTGGTGCAGGGTAACCTTCGATAGTGCGAGTAATATCTTCCGGATCGAGAAAATCTTTCAAAGATTGCGTTTCCATCCAAGGCGTTGCGCGCTGCTCATCTAGGGTTGTGTGGTTGATATCTACAACGCGAATATTTTCAAAGCCTAAACGGCCTAACCAAACAGAGAGGGCTGCAGTGCTCGGTAAGAACCACACATTTCGCATTTGTGCATAGCGTTCACCCGCCATCAATACTGTATTTTCATCACCATCCACAACAAGGGTTTCAAGAACCAGTTCGCCACCTTTTCTTAGCTGGTCTTTAAGTTGCTGCAGAAACGCCATTGGGTCTTTACGGTGGTAAAGTACACCCATAGAAAACACAGTGTCGAAAGCTCTCAGTGGCTGCATGTCTTCAATGCCCATCGGTAGAAAATGGATATTCTCGGAAGGCGCACTACTTTTACTAATAAATTGTTTAATGGCGTGAAACTGAATAAGAAACAGTTGGGTAGGATCTATACCTATTACGTTATTGGCACCTTCACCCAGCATGCGCCACATGTGATAACCACTACCACAACCTACGTCTAAAACGTTTCGGTCTTGCAGCGAACTAATATGAGGTGCTACGCGGTCCCATTTCCAGTCCGAACGCCACTCTGTATCAATATGAATTCCATGAAGATTAAATGGCCCTTTTCTCCAAGGCATAAACTGCTTTAGTAATCCTTCAATTTGTTTTTGGACATACTCATCTACGTCATTTTCGGTGCCAATGGAAACGCTTGAGGCTAAATCAACACAACTCGGCGACGTAGTCGGCAGCTTCGAAAGTAAACGGCACCATTTATCAAACTCACCGTGTTTAGCAGTTTGCTGCCAGGTTTCCATTTGTGCCGGCAGCGTTTGAAGCCAATGTGATAGCGGGCTGTCTATTAACGATTTGTAGCAATCGGTAAACCAAGTTTGTTCTAATTTGCTCATACTGTTCTTAATATGTGTTGGCGTTGCGGAAAGACGGACGTAGCGAGATTTGTTTAGCCTTTAATGGCAACCATAGACGTGAAGTTATAACATTTGTACCACATCACAACATCGGTAAACCCGACTTTTCTCAAGCGAGTATCATGCTCGTTAAATGTATCGGTTAGCATAACTTTTTCTAACGCGGCGCGCTTTTGGCTCACTTCTAGTTCACTATAACCGTTGTCGCGCTTAAATTGATGATGTAAATCTACCAGCAGTTCATTGCCAGTAAGGGTAGGGTGGCGTATTTTTTCTGATAGCACCAACATACCGCCGGGGTTAAGCCCGTCGTAAATGCGCTTTAATAACGCTTCGCGGTCAGCGGGTGGGATAAATTGCAAAGTGAAATTCATCACAACCAAAGAGGCATTCTTAATTTCTACACTTTGTGCAAACCCATGCTGAATAACAATTGGGTTTGGCAGTGTGAAGGTCTGTACGACGCGTTTGCAGCGTTCTACCATTGCTTCTGAAGCATCCACACCAATAATTTCACATGTATCGTTAGGTACAGCTCTTGCCACAGATAAACTTGCAGCACCTAAGCTACAACCAAGATCATAAACGACGGTATTGGGCGTAACGGCAATTTTAGCCAATTCGCCTATGGTGTGAACAATGGTTTCGTATCCAGGCACTGAGCGCTGAATCATATCGGGAAACACATCAACGACAGACTCGTCAAATTTAAAGTCATCTACTTTATTGAGTGCCTTTGCGTATATATTGTCGTGTTTCTTCACAGTGGGTCTTCAATTAACTAATTTGGGGCGCAATTTTACCGTTTGATACGTAAATGCCAATGGAAAACACCAAATTTGTTATATTTTGCGTGATTTTTCTGGTTTAGGGCTTTTCGTTAATGATCTAAAGTATTAATCTATACTCATAATACAATAAAGAAGCAGTAACGCTAATGACAAGAATTCTAGTAGCAGACGATCACCCATTGTTTCGCGAAGCTTTGAGCGGCGCGTTGGAACCTTACTTTGAAAACGCACAGATAATTCAAGCAGGAAGCTTGGATGATGCGATGGCGAAGCTAAACGAATTCGACGGTGTTGAGCTGATCCTTCTTGACCTTAATATGCCTGGCGGTGAATATTTTAACGGCCTTATCACCCTGCGTGAGCAATATCCGAATATTCCTGTTGGTGTTGTTTCGGGCAGCGATACTGTTGAGGTTGTCGCTCAAGTAATGAGCCTAGGTGCTCAGGGCTTTATCCCCAAAGTGTCACAAACACGAGAAATTGCTCAGGCTATTGTAGACATTATTGGTGGCAAAAAGTGGCTACCAGAAGGTATGGAAGAAGAACTAGAGAAAGTTGACGATGAGCTTAAAGTTCTACTTCAGCGCTTCCGTGAACTTACACCTAAACAGATTCAAGTGCTTTCTTACTTACGCGCAGGCTTAATGAACAAGCAAATCGCTCACGAGATGAACGTTACGGAAGCAACCATTAAAGCACACATTAGTGCCATTCTTCGCAAGCTAGAGATCAACACGCGTACGCAAGCCGTATTGTTGATGGATAAACTCCAACTTAGCTAAACTAAGTATTTATCTAGCGCTAATAAAAAACCGGATTAATCATCCGGTTTTTTTGGCTGTAAAATAATTTCACCACTTTCCGTGACGATCCCAAGACCTTTATCAGGGACATGGTCAAACTTCTTTTGACGCTTTATTAGAAGCGTAGTTGTTGTGTCATCCTTTAAGTCATTGTTAGACGTTTCCGTGTCAATCAGCTTGGTCAAGTATATAGCCCAGTATTCAACGTGAGGCGTTGAGTAATCTTTGTAAAAGGCAATACCTATTTGATCTTGTTCTTGATAAAAAGGTAACTCTGCTAACAAGTGTTGACGGTGTGAAGTCGATGTTTTAAGTGCGTACCACACGTCATCAGCTGTTATATAACCACCAGCAAGGGCCTCCACTTGATTGCTCATCGCATCGCCATAATATTCTGGTAACGTTAAACCAGCATTGCGAATGCGAGTGTTCGGACTGCCGCCCAAAAAGTGAGACACCAAGCCTCTCTCAGCCATGTCTTTGGCTTTTGTTTCAGCCAGCATAACAAGCGTAGGATTACATTTTAGTACCGAACGTTGTTGACCTTTGTCGTTAGCAATTAATAAAGAGAGTTCTCTCGCCTGTTCGGTATTTCCGCAGGTTGTTTGGTCGGCCAAGCAAAGGCTAGAAAATACGTAGGTGAGTGATGTTAATAGAATGAATCGTTGACGAAAAAGGCCGCGAGAGCGGCCCTTTTGTTTGGGTATGAAATTAAGCAGCTTTGCCACCTCGTTTCTTAGCAGTGGTGTTGGAATTAACCTTCGCTACTAATTCTTCGTGGTCGAAATCATCGACGTTGATAGTGCGAAGTCTTCCAGCTTCAGTCTTACGAAGTAGATTCGCTTCTTCTTCGTTAATAATTCCTTCTGCTAGCGCTTCGTCAGCAAGCACATCTAAACGGGTAAACGGTAGTTTAGCTTTTTTGTGCTTACAAATACGTTCGAAGATAGGCTCACTTGCTAGTACATCATCAAGAGTTTGCTCAAGATCGCCAAACAAGCTTCCTTCCTCACGGGTGAGGTACTGACCATAACCTAAACGGCTACGTGCAGTTGAAGGCGTTTGAAGCATTTGTGCAATAGCATGTTCTGTCTTGTCTGAAGGCTTACCAATACGTCGGCCAAACGGAATCACCATAACGCGAAGCGCTGCAGCGATTGCGCGGTTAGGGAAGTTAGCCAAGAAGTCATCAATTGCTGTCTCGATATCGTGCAATGTAGTTTGCATTGCCCAATGTAAAAGCGGTAAATCTTCTTTTAGACGACCTTCTTCGTCGAAGCGTTTAAGCGTTGTACTACCCATGTAAAGGCCACTTAGGATGTCACCTAAACGCGCTGATAAACGCTCGCGACGCTTAAGATCACCACCAAGCACACCCATAGAGACATCGGTTAGTAGTGCTAAGTTTGCACTGTAGCCTTGAAGTAGCTTGTAGTAACGCGCCGTTTCGTCAGTGAACGGTGCGCTGCTGAATGCGCCATTGGTTAACGAGAACCAAATACTGCGAACAGTATTAGCTACCGCAAAGCCAATATGACCGAATACCGCTTTATCAAACGCTTTCAACGCTTCTTTATTGTCTTCGATAGACGCAGCTTCTATTTCCTTAAGCACGTAAGGGTGACAACGCATTGCACCTTGACCAAAGATCATCATGTTACGGGTTAGAATGTTTGCGCCTTCAACCGTAATTGATACTGGTACACCTTGATAGCCGCGACCAAGGTAATTGTTTGGCCCAAGCATAACGCCTTTACCGCCGTGAACATCCATCGAATCATTAATGATTTGACGCATCTTCTCGGTTAAGTGGTACTTACAGATAGCCGAGATAACAGAAGGTTTCTCACCAAGGTCTACACCCACCGTTGAGAAGCGTGTTACGCCATCCATCAAATATGCATTACCACCAATGCGCGCAAGCATTTCTTCAACACCTTCCATATGACCTACAGGCATACGGAACTGGCGACGAATACGTGCATATGCACCCGTTGCAAGAGATACTGATTTAGCACCACCAGCAGCAGATGAAGGAAGGGTAATACAGCGACCTACCGACAAACATTCAACCAGCATGCGCCAGCCGCGACCTGCCATTTTCGGACCACCAATGATGTAATCGATTGGAACGAAAATATCTTCACCCTTAATAGGGCCATTTTGGAATGGCGTATTGAGAGGGAAGTGACGACGACCGATCTCTAAACCTTTAGTGTCGCGAGGAATAAGGGCACATGTTATACCCGGCTCTTTGTTATCACCTAGAAGACCTTCAGGATCTTGAAGTTTAAAGGCAAGACCAATAACCGTAGCAACAGGCGCAAGGGTAATGTAGCGTTTGTTAAACGTTAGGCGCATACCCAACACTTCTTCGCCATTCCACTCGCCTTTACATACAACACCAACATCAGGGATCGCACCTGCATCAGAGCCAGCTTCTGGGCCGGTTAATGCAAAACAAGGGATTTCTTCACCGGCAGCAAGACGGGGAAGATAATGATCTTGTTGCTCTTTTGTACCATAGTGCTGAAGTAATTCGCCCGGGCCCAATGAGTTTGGTACACCGACTGTGCTTGATAGCACCGCGCTAACGCCTGCAAGTTTTTGAAGAACGCGAGACTGGGCATATGCCGAAAACTCTAAACCGCCATACTCTTTCTTGATGATCATCGCGAAGAATTTGTGTTCCTTAAGGAACTGCCAAATTTCAGGTGAAAGATCAGCATCTTTATGGTTTATTTGCCATTCATCGACCATTGAACACACTTTGTCACAAGGACCGTCTAAGAATGCTTGCTCTTCAGCAGTGAGTCGACCTTTCGGAATGCGGTGTAGTTTATCCCAGTCTGGCTTGCCGCTGAAAATATCACCGTCCCACCATACCGTACCTGCGTCGATAGCTTCTTGCTCAGTGCTCGACATTTCAGGCATAACTTTGCGGTAGAAGGCTAGCAGCTTTTTAGAGATGTGCTGCTGTCTGATATTTGCAAGCGTGAACGGCAGTGTTAAAGCAAGGAACACTACCCAACCAAGCAGGCCGATGTCACCGAAAAGGGTGCCTAAAATCATAACACCTGCGCCCATGGCAACCGCTGTTACCAAGCTGGTTCGCTGATAACTAGCTACCGCTAGTGTCAGAACGACCAGTAAAAACCATATAAAATCTGCCATACTTCACTCCTGAAAGGCGTTAAACGTTACGCTAGTCTTAACTCGAGCATAGTGAGTTGCTTTATGAAAAGCAGTCACAGATCGAGGTCAGACCAGCATGCTGTAAACCTATTATTTAATAGGGCAAAGATCAAGATTTTTACATGAATATTCTATTAACAACGACATAAATAATAGGGTAGTGCGTTATCCGCTCTATAAGTATAGTCGTTGCTTATAAATACTGATTTAGAATGTGAATTGTGTTGCGAAACGAGAAGAGGTTACGTGAGGATAAGACAGCAACAGTGTAAATAAAAAAGCACGTCTGAATGCTAGTTCATAACGTGCTTTATTCAACAATTGTGAAAAAGTTGTTGAGACAAAAAACGGTTTATCTTTACGCTTTACTGCGTCTCGAACGATTTCAGCTTGATATCGCCCTGTTCATCGCCTTCTTTGAACTGTTGCAGACGAACTAACGTGTAGTTAAGTGATGGCGCAAACCAAGCAAACGTCTCACGCTTATTTGAGTCGCGAATAAGCTTAACTTTTACAGTTTCAATTTTACCGAAAGGTAAAGACAATACCTCTTCATCCACCACTTGAACGCCGTAGTGACGAAGTTCGCCACGATAATTTACGAAGTGGTATTCTAAAGATGTCTTACCTTCCGCTAACTGCTTTGCAAGGTCAATACGATAAATTTGGTTATCAAATTCGCCGTTCCAATCAAATGTTTCGCCATTCTCGACTGCAATTTTGCCTTGTCCCTGATGACTAAACGTTACCTTAAGCTCTTTATCAGGTCCTGTGCCAGAACGATTATAGTAGTACTCAGAGGGTACGACGGTATTATCATTAACAGTAAAAATAGAATGTTCACTGCGTTTGTCAGACAAGAAAAACTTAGACACTTTTGACGTGTAAATTAGAGAATACTGTTGGTCACCTAATTTCGAGAGCTCAATATTCGCTTCGCCTACGTCGTCACCCCATTTGTAAGCGGTATAGGTTGCCTTGTAGGGCTGAAGCGGTAGCTCTGCACTATCCGTATTTTCTGTACTAGGGTTTGCTTGCGCGGCTACTGAAAGCGATGCTGCTAACAGTGCGCCTAAAGCAAAAGGCTTAGTCGCTTGCATAACCAGATTCTGGTAATTCTTGCTCATCTAAAACTGCCTTATTGTTTCGCATCGATAATCGGCCTGCACTAAACCAAGATAGTACAAGCGGATAGATACGACGTTCTTGTTCTTGAACACGCTCGGCCAGGTCGCTTGCTGTGTCGTCTTCAAACACAGGTACGCGGCTTTGAATGATAACAGGGCCGCCGTCGAGCTCCGGTGTAACAAAGTGCACGCTAACGCCGTGCTCCTTGTCTCCATTGTCGATAGCTCGCTGATGCGTATTCAAACCTTTGTACTTCGGCAACAAAGATGGATGAATGTTCACTAATTTTCCAGCAAAGCTGTCGACGAACTCCGGTGTTAAGATACGCATAAAGCCCGCAAGAACAACACAGTCTGCGCCAAAAGCCTCAATTTGTGCTTTGAGCGCCCCGTCATAAGACTCTCGTGAATCGAAGCCTGTATGATCTAAGCAAACCGCATTGATCCCTGCTTCTTTAGCGCGTTCCAGACCATAAGCAGTAGGGCGATTACTGATCACGCCGCTGATTTCCGCGTTCAGACGGCCTGCTTTTATTTCATCGATAATGGCTTGTAAATTGCTGCCATTACCTGAAATAAGTACGCATAGTTTGGTTACACTGTTACTCACGCGTTGATCTCTACTTGCTCTTCGCCATCTTTTGCTGCGATATCACCAATAACCCAAGCATTTTCACCGTGTTGTTTAAGAATATTCAGTGCAGCATCGGTATCGCTTTCGTCAACAACGATTACAAGGCCAACACCACAGTTAAACGTGCGGTACATTTCGTGGCGAGTCACGTTACCGTTTTCTTGTAACCAAGAGAAGATTACAGGCCATTCCCAGGTGCTTTCATCAATAACCACTTTCGCATCTTCAGGTAATACGCGAGGGATGTTCTCCCAAAAACCACCGCCCGTGATGTGAGAAATAGCGCTTACTTGCACTTCTTCAAGCAATGCCAATACTGATTTAACATAGATGCGAGTAGGCTCAAGAAGTTGGTCGATGATAGGCTTGCCGTTTAGGTCGGCGTTTACATCTGCACCACTAACTTCAATGATCTTCCTAACTAATGAGTAACCGTTTGAGTGAGGGCCCGATGAACCAAGTGCAATTAGTTTTTGACCTGGTTTAACGTTAGTGCCGTCAATAACCTTATCAGCTTCAACCACGCCTACGCAGAAGCCTGCAATATCGTAGTCGCCATCGTGATACATGCCAGGCATTTCGGCTGTTTCACCACCAATTAAAGCACAACCTGCTTGCTCACAGCCGGCGCCGATGCCGGTAACAACCGACGCGGCTACATCAACGTCAAGCTTGCCAGTTGCGTAGTAATCTAGAAAGAATAGGGGCTCAGCACCTTGAACAATAAGGTCGTTTACGCACATTGCTACTAAGTCGATACCAACACCGTCATGACGGTTAGCATCCATAGCAACTCTTAGTTTTGTACCCACGCCGTCAGTACCTGAAACAAGTAGCGGCTTTTTATATTTAGTAGGCAGTTCACAAAGTGCACCAAAACCACCCAGATTACCTTTTACTTCTGGTCTATGGGTTTTCTTGGTAACAGATTTAATGCGTTCAACAAGTTGATTACCTGCATCGATATCTACGCCTGCATCTTTGTAACTTAAAGAGGTTTTATTTTCGCTCACGGTTGGGCCCTGAAACTAAGAGGTAGAAAACCGCGGATTCTACCAGCAAGTCGTCACAAGTCCAATTTGTGAAGGCTATTTTATGCGCTTTTTGATCTTTTTTATTTTAGGGGTGAAATTAAACCCAATATAAAAGACAATAGAAGGCTATCTTTTGGTGAACATCTTGCTTGATAAAATGTCTCGCTCTAAAAAGTAGAGTGAATTGCGCGCAGGTTAGTCCAAGTTTACCGTATATAGGTAAACGAAATTAACTGACGATTCGATAGGTAAGGAATTGATTTTAAGAGAGTATGGAGTGTCAATGTTAACGGCAGTAAAGCGTAACACCAATGGAACTAATTTAACGAGAGTTAGCTTGAAAGGCATTCTGGGCATTTCATTTCTTGCTGCGCTGACTTACGCCCCCTTTATAAATGCGGCTCAACGCGTTGTGGTCAACGAAGCGCAGATTCAAGTTGAAGATCAAACTCAGCGTACCCAACAAAATGCGCTTAAAAAAGCATTAAGGCAGGTTTTTGTGAAGATGTCGGGCAGCACAAGCGTGCTCGATAATGCCGGTGTTAGAGCAGCGTTATCGTCGCCTCAATCGCTGCTTCGTTCCTATCGATTTGCTTTTGACAAAGGTAGAACGTATTACGTTGCGGAGTTCGATCAAGCAAAACTCAATGAACTTCTTCAGCGTGAAATGCTTCCGCTCTGGGGTGATAGACGCCCTGAAACGATAGTGTGGCTTGCGCAGGAAGACGAAAACGAGACTCGCGTCATCTTAGACGAATCTCTCAATACAGAATTACAACATACGCTCAAACAAACAGCGAAAGAACGAGGCGTACCATTAAGCTTGCCTTTAATGGACCTTACCGACAATGTAAATATTTCTACCTATGATGTGTGGGGACGATTTGTTGAGCCTTTGCGCAAAGCTTCTACACGCTATGGCGTCGACAACATTATTGGTGCCAGAGTTTATCGTAACGACGCGAGTGCAATTCCTGATTTGCCGGAAAATGTTGTGCCTTCTGGCACAGTAGAATCTCTTGATAGCGTGCTAGATGAAGAAGCACAGTTTAGAGCACAAACTGATGAACAAAGTTCCGAAGAGCGAAATCCGCGTGTAGATAATACGGACGCACAGCGCACTTTTTCAGATAACGTTGAGTCCGGTGCGATGAATAACGGTGTTGATGCTCAGTTAAACGACGGTTATGACGAAACAAACCAAAACTTGAATAATGCTGACGGAACCTCGGCGAAGGAGCTGGCGCAGGAAGAGAGCACAACGATGCCGTTTACCATGAACGAGTTTGCCAACTATGCGAAGCGTGCCGATGAAGGTGACTATGCACTAGACTGGGTGTTCGTTGGTGGCGGTAAGGTTAGCTATGGCAGCATATACGGTGATTCGCCCGAAGTTCTTGGCAATCAGTTAATCGATGCCTACTCAAATTATTTATCGTCGCTTTATGCAATCGTAGGAATCGAAGCGTCTGAGCGAGAAGTTATCAAGGTATCGATTGCCAATATTGGCTCGGTAAAAAGTTACGCCAGCGCTACTGACTATTTAAATAGTTTAAGTGTGATTGAAAACGCTACGCTAGTAGAGCAATCTGGTTCTGTTGCCACGTACTCACTTACATTAATTGGAACGGTGGACGATTTACTTAACAGTATTAAACTAGAAAGCAAATTACGTCCCGTAACCGATTCGTACGGACAATCCGTGAAAGGACACAGTTTCTATTGGAGCAATTAATTTAGCATGCAGCTGCCTTTGCCTGTCACGCTACCTGTTGACGAAAACTTCGATAGTTTTGTCAATACGGGTAACGAAGAAGTAGTTTCAGTCCTTAAGCAGATTGCAGATGCGCTGCCACACTGGCGCGAGGCTCCTGAATTGGGGCCATTAGCATCGCTTCAGCTGCCTTTGCTTACTTTACTAGGCAGTACCGCTATCGGTAAAAGTCACTTATTGTTTGCCACTTGTCATCAACTAGCCGAAAAATCGGTTAGTCACCTTTATTTAAATCTTAATAATTACGAAGCGTGGTCGCTCGATATTTTTGAAGGCCTAGAGAATCTTTCGTTAATCGCATTAGACAACATTCACGCGATAGCGGGCGATTTACGTTGGGAAGAAGCGTTATTCGATTTGTTAAACCGAGTGATTGAGACTAAACAAACCATGGTACTTTGTTCTAGTCACCTAGGCCCATCTAACCCGGCTTTTGTTTTACCTGACTTACGTTCTCGCTTGGCGTGGGGGGTTATTTATCACGTAAACCAACTGGATGACAATGGTCGTGAAGAAGCCGTGCGCTTACGTGCAGCGGAACGTGGATTAAAGCTATCAAACCAAGCACTACAGTTTCTTTTGCACCATAGTGAACGAGACCTAAAAAGCCTCATGTCACTATTAGCTCGTTTAGACACACGCTCACTCCAAGAACAAAAACGCTTATCGGTGGGCATGGTTAAGCGCGAGCTTAACCTAAGATAGCCAAAGCGCGAGCTTAACCTAAGATAGTCTAAGCGCGAGCTTAACCTAAGTTAGCTAAAGCGCGAGTTTAACCTGCGTTAGTCAAAGCGCTGCTGTGTTGCCGTTTATTGTTCTTTTCTTAAACTATGAGCGCTTGATGTGGTGCTAAATTCTTCTGCTACCGTCATTAGAGTTCCATCGGAAGTAACCGAATTGTTTCCGCCGTTCTGTAGCATTAACTTATCGCTCGCAGACTGTACGTTTGGATTTGTACTAGACGCAGAGTCCCGCCAGGTAATATCGTTCGGAAGCAGATAAGGGCTTGGAAGTGACGCTTGAATAGCAGGTACATCGAGTTCGGGTAAAATTCTACTTAATACGTAATCTACGCGCATAGTAACGTTATCATCATTAACACGGTTTCTCTGAGCCCAAGTGGGAATGAAACTGCCGTCTTCCAGTGTCTCTCTTGTAAATACGCCTACATCCGCTTCTGCCTCAAGCCGGTAAAGCATCATGAAGCGCTCGAATAACATGGCGAGATCTTCTCGTTCCGTAAAGTAAGAGTAGAAAGCAACCGCACCATCATCCTCAAACCAATTTGCCACTTGTAGCGCGGTATAATTTCGCTGCGCGCTTGAAGCGGTTGCGCCGCCGTATCGAACTTCGGCCAAAGCATGGAGTTGTGACGACGTAAGAGGCAATGAAGTTGTTAGCCCCGTAGAAATGGGAGAGCTGTCGTCATAAGACGACAGTGGGCTCGCGCTATTGCTGAGTTGTTGCCATTCGGTGTAGTCGAAAAAGTCATTGGCGTGAGCTAGCTCGTGGTATAGCAAATAGGTTAATGCTGCTTCTACGTCGCTCACGTCACGTGGAAGTCTATCTGCTACGTTCGCTGTGCTGATATTAGGAAAATAATAGGCCCCGTTTTTCACGTAGCGCCATGACGTCGTAAAATCGAGCTCACTACCAAAACCACTTCTATAATCTGGGCGAGTATTTAGCGTGTCTCGCTCTTGCGGTGTGCGCCAAAAGTTGTTGGCATCTAAGTAAATGGCACCAGTGGCAACCCAATAAAATGACGGGCGGATATCGTAAGAAATCACAATCGCGTTAGTTGCGCGTAGTAACTTAAGCATGTCATCACGGGTTGCTGAAGTTTCTAAATACGTTCTAAATGCATCGCCCATCCACGGATGCGAGACGTATGTTCTATCTAAAATATCATCGATAGTGGGGCTTTCGGTGACTTGGCCAATCAGTGGTAGCTGAGAGAACGTACAGCTGTTTGAAACCTGATTGTTATAAACACAATCAATAAGTGCCGACGCGTAAGGGCTGTCGGCTCTATAGGGCTGCATATGCGCGCTTACCGTTTCGGGAATACTTGTCTCGTCATCTACAAAAAAGCCGCTATTGTTAATGTCGATGTTTTTCACTAGAACTTGCGCGCTATCGGTTAACACCTCGCCATTTGAGAGTGTAACGGTACTTTCTATTTCAATGATTGTGTCGTTGCTGACTCGAGGCGCTTGAAAATATATCGAATGAGAATAATCGCCTTCATCAAAGTTGAAGTTATTGACGATTGGTCCAGACGTTTGTTGCCACGTGATATTTGAGATTGTTAACCCTTGCGAGTTAACGGTGTCAACGCGAAGAGAAACTCTGCCGCCTTCGGATGCCTCATGACCCAATCGTAATGCGGCAATCGGCGCGGTACTTTCGTTCGTTTGTAACGTTATGGTGTCTGTAAGCGTTGTGCCATTTTCTAAGCTAACGTTTACGGCGATATCGAAGCTACCTGAAGAGGTAACATCAAAGCCTATAGCCTGCGTGTGAGCACTGAGAGGCTGCTGTGATACACCCGAGACTTGCCAATCGATATCTACAATAGCGTGGCCAGTAGGCGAGGCGACAGCAAAGTCGACCGCATCGCCTACAACGGCGTTTGTAGGGCCTGAAATGCTAATGGTTGGAGGAATGGAAGGAGTGCTTGGGGCTGAACTATCGCCTGAACCAGAGCCTCCACATGCTGCAAGTAACGATAATGATGCGATTACTAATGTAAGTTCAGGCAAATGGCGTGTCATATTAACCCCTTGGCAGCATGTGTTTTCGCTGTGTATTACATGATCATTGTTGACCTTGCTCAAAGCGTGCTTTTTCTTCTTGCATCTCTTCTTTAAGCTTTTTAAGGCCCAAACCCAATTCACGACCACGTTTTCTAGCAAACGCACTACAGCCGACAAACATACCCGTGCATAGAATAATCTCTACCACTGCATACCAACGTTCATCAGGTACAGCGTATGCCACAGTGCATCCGTGAATAAGGTAAAACAAAACGACAAAATTGGCCCACGCGTGAGTATATGGCTTGCCTTTTAATATACCCCAGTAAGGTAACAGTAAAGGTAAAATATAAAACAAGGCAATAAACAAAGGAGAGTAAGTATGCTCTTTAGTAAATGTAAATTGCCACAGTGTTATCCATACGATTAACCCGGTGTGGCTTATAAGTGCGAGATAGCGATAAAAACGCGTATCTGGTGCCATGGTAATGTCTCCGAAACAATTTGTTTTTAATGTTCTTTATAAGGTCTACGTTTTATGCGCCAAATAACGTAACTGTTAGGCGTTGTCAGCTAGTTTTTTAGCGAACATTGCAAGTCGCTTACCCTGAGCAATGCATAGCGCTTTTTCATCTGCACTCAATTGCTCTGGTGCACTTAAACTGTGATGAGCGACGTGTGTTACACCGTAAGGGGTGCCACCCATTGTGGTGTTGTGTAGCGCAGGCTCACTGTAAGGTAAACCGCAAATCACCATGCCGTGATGGATAAGCGGAACCATCATGGAAAGTAATGTGGATTCCTGGCCGCCGTGCATGGAAGAAGAAGATGTAAACACGCACGCAGGCTTATCAATCAACGCGCCTTTTAACCATTGACTGCTTGTAGAATCCAAAAAATGTTTTACTGGCGCTGCCATATTGCCGAAACGCGTAGGACTACCTAACGCCAGGGCACTGCACTGTTCGAGTTCCTGAAGGGAAACCTCGGGTACAGCACTAGATGCCGCGTCATTAGCTGCATCGCTGATACTCTTGACTGTACGTACTATCACAGGAACATCTAATGACGATACTCCTTGGGCGATGGCATCAGCTAATCGCTTTGTGCTGCCGTTGCGGCTGTAATAAAGTACGAGAACAGGTTGCACTATACAATTTCCAAGACAGATTCTGGCGGACGACCAATTCTGGCTTTCTCGCCATTTATAACAATGGGACGCTCTATCAACTTAGGCGTGTGAGCCATAGCTTCAAAAAGCGCATTATCAGACAGTGCGCTATCACCTAAGTTAGCATCTTTATATTCTGCTTCTTTAGCACGCATCATATCTCTAACCGATCCAAGGTTAAGTTTTTTAAATATCTCTTTCAGTTCTTTTGCGTCAAGAGGGTGCTTTAGGTACTCAACAATAACAGGCGCTACACCTTGCTCTTCAAGTAGTGCTAGGGTTTGTCTGCTCTTTGAACAGCGAGGATTGTGAATAATGGTAATGTCTGTCATAAATACTCTTGTTCATGATTATATGAATTGGCGCGAACTATTGCGTTTTTGCCATAGAATATCAAGCAGTTTACCGATAACGGGTAATAAATTCGTACTATTCTTTGTTTACAGCATCGTTTCTGGAAAACGGTGCTTAAAAAGCGTGGTTGAATTTATGTTAGTGCGCGAAGTAAGAATCTGGCACTATGAAAAAATAGTCAAAGTTAGAAGGTTATATGTTGTTGTCACAGCCAAAAAGCAATGCAGGAAAAATAAAGCCTATACTCTTTCTAGTGCTGTTAGCGCTTGTTGCGTTTGCCGGTGCATATACGTATCAGCGTCTTCAACATGACTTTGAAACATTAGATGGAACTGCTTACCTTTGGCAAGATCTTGAGGGGAAGTGGGTTGTGGTAAATTACTTTGCGCCGTGGTGTGCACCATGTCTACGAGAAATGCCTGAGCTCGTTACATTTAATCATTCGCTACCTGATGATACCCGTCTTTTTGCTATTAATTACGATCTTAAAACGAAGCCTGAACTCAAAGCCATGGCTGAGAAGTTTGATATTGATTTGCCTGTTATTATAAGTTCGCCAGACACTAAACTGCCCATGCAAAAACCCCCTTATTTACCAGCAACGTTTATTCTTGGACCTGATGGGAAAATAAAGGATACGATAATGGGAGAAATTACGGCAGCGCATCTGCGTCAGCGCCTAGCTGAATTGAAGGGCGCTGACGAATAGCAGGGACGTGCGATGGTCTAGAGTCGTTGTAAACGCTCTTCTTGGTCGCGAAATTGTTTTATTCTCGCTCTAATTCTTTGTTTTTCAAGATGATCATCGCCTGCGAAATTATACGCATATTGAAGTTCGTCAACCGCGCGGTTATAAGCACCATAAAGTGCATATACTTCCGCTTTGCTCTGATGCATTTGCGAGAAACGTTTCGACTTTTGATACGCCTCACTCATTAACTGATGTGCCAGTTGATAATCTTTTTTAACCAGCAGGAAATCCTTAAGTAGAGACACCGCTTCTTCATATTTGTTTGCGCTTATGTAAGCATTGGCCTGGTTTAATGCCAATACTTGATTTCTAGGGTTATGCGTAACGTGAGGTCTTAGCATTTCAACGGCTTTTAAAGGCTCACCTTGCGAAATATAGATATCTGTCATAGCGTCGAGATAAAAGAGGTTTCCTCTATCTTTTGCTATTAACTCGTCCATAATGTCTTTGGCTTTTTCGATTTTTTCGGCGCGCATATAAGCAAGCGCTAAACCATATAATGACGCTTCTTTACTGCGCTGTACGTCTTGAGCCACGGCCGCTTCGAAATATTCTACAGCGTAATCAGCTTTAAACGAGTAGCGTGCCTTTATACGTGCTTTAGCCAACTCGAATTGCTTGTTAATGGGTAAGTAGCGTCTAGGGTAGTCACCAGCGCGATTTCTCGCGTCAGCAATACGGGTTTCGGTTAACGGGTGAGTAAGCAGCCTTGCGGGTGGACGAGAAACCATGCGGTACTCTTCCGCCATGGTAGAAAAGAATGAAGCAGCCGCACTCGGATCGAAGCCCGCACGAGCAAGCATTGCGATACCAATTCTATCGGCTTCTTGTTCATTTGAACGGGTATAGTCGATTTGCAATTGTGCAGAGGCTGCGGTTCCTGCCTGCATGGCCGCAATACCCGCTTCTGGGTTGGCCATCGCAATTAGCACCCCGCCAATAAGTGACGCCAAGGCTAGGGGAGATGAGCGCTGCTGCGCCTGCATACGTCGTGCTATGTGGCGTTGAGTCACATGAGAAATTTCGTGCGCTAGCACCGAAGCCAGTTCACTTTCATTTTCAGCACGACGCATTAAACCTGTGTGAACACCAATGTGACCGCCAAAAAACGCAAACGCGTTAATGGCATCATTATTTACCCAGAAAAATTCAAAAGGAAATTTGGCGTTGTCAGCATGGACAACCAATCGGTTGCCAACATCCTGTAAATATTCATCCAGCACCGGATCTGAGATTACAGGACTTTGACCGCGCATTTGCCGCATTACGGCATCGCCTACAATCATCTCTTTATCAAGCGATATGGCGTCTGACGCAACAACACCTATTTCAGGTAACGCATTTTTATTGCTGTAATTGGCATCTTGTGCAACAGCCGTGAGGCTCGATGTGAGCACGAAGGAAAGGGCAACCAAAGATGCTGAAAACTTTTTTCTCATGAACCTACAATCATTGTATATGGTTAATACTGCTTAATCCTTAGAGCGCTAAGTTGCTAAACAGTTTCAATTTTTATTTATTTCTTATATGCGTTATTTTCGAATAAACGAGACAATATCGCCTACGCTATTTCGTTTATGACACGACGTTTATACCAATGCGACACAAACGCATCCAGTTTATTCTTTTACTGTTGTAACAACCACTCTACACATTAATGCTTATACTGTAAAAACATCATACCAGTTTGATTTTGAAAGATTCTTAAGTGCTACTTATTGCTAAGTGCTAGCGCTATCAACTATGATGCGTGTCCTATTCTTAGTAATTTCTAGGCGTTTATATGATTAGCGTTTTTGGTCGTTGGTACCGACGCAAATTTTCTGATCCTGATGCAGCAATGTTGCTTATCTTGATCCTTTTGACCACGGCAGTGTTGCTATTGTGGGGCGGGCTAATTATGCCTGTGTTGGTTGCAGCAGTGATTGCGTATTTACTCGATTGGCCAGTCTGTCGCTTGGTAAATGTCGGCGTAAGTAGAACGCTCGCCTGCGTCGTTGTAATGCTCGGCTTTATCACTATAACCATATTGACCTTAATTGGCCTTGTTCCAATTATATCCAAGCAAAGCGTTAACTTGATTCAAGAAACGCCGCTAATATGGCAGAAAGCACAAGAATGGATATTAACGCTTCCGGACAAATATCCAGATTACGTTCAGGTGTATCAAATCCATCAAATGATGGAAGGTTTAAATGACAAATTGGTTGAGGTGGGCGAAACCCTTATTTCTGCTTCGTTTAGTAATATCGCCAACTTAGCTGCGTTGCTCGTTTACGTTATCCTCGTACCGCTTATGGTGTTTTTCATGCTAAAAGATAAGCTTTTCTTTTTAGACAGCATATCTCGCTTGCTGCCTAAGGAGCGACGCTTAATTACGCAAGTTGGTCACGAAATGAACTCTCAAATTGCCAACTATATTCGCGGCAAAGTGATCGAGATTATAATTGTGGGCGCGGTGAGCTGCGTAACGTTTGTATTGATGGACTTACGTTATGCTATTTTGCTTGGCGTATTGGTGGGATTTTCAGTACTTATTCCGTACATCGGTGCAGCAGTGGTTACTATACCCGTGGCCGTTGTCGCTATGTTTCAGTGGGGTATTTCACCAGAATTTTGGTATTTAATGATAGCGTACGGCATTATTCAGGCGTTAGACGGTAACTTGTTGGTACCGCTGCTATTCTCGGAGGCGGTTAGCTTGCATCCGCTTTATATAATCGTTGCAGTATTAGTGTTTGGAGGTCTTTGGGGGTTCTGGGGCGTATTTTTCGCTATTCCTCTCGCTACCCTCGTGAAGGCGGTAATTACAGCGTGGTCTAGTAACCCCGTTATTGTACCCGAAGAGGCAAAGTAGTTATTCCCATTTGGCGAACCAGTCAGCGCCATCCAGTACGAGATTCAAAACGAGTACTGATTCAAATAGGCGTTATAGGTAAACACTGACACGAATTGAACAAGTATAAAAAAGCCCCGAAAACATAATGTTATCGGGGCTTTTTAAATTCTATACCGGTTTAGCTGTTTAGATAATCAAGTACTACGGTGTGGTGTTCTTTTGTTTTGAACTTGTTGAAAACGTGCTCAATAACACCGTTTTCATCCACGAGGAATGTTTGGCGATGAATGCCATCATACTCTTTACCCATAAACTTTTTAGGTCCCCACACACCAAAAGCGTCGGCAACGGCGTGGTCTTCATCAGAAAGCAACGTAAAGTTTAGGTTTTCTTTTTCGATGAATTTAGGCAGGCGTTTAACTGCATCTGGGCTAATTCCTAGCACAACCACATTTTTCGCCGTTAGTTCTTCGTTTACGTCGCGTAAGCCCTGGGCTTGTACTGTGCAACCTGGCGTCATCGCTTTAGGGTAAAAATAAACCAGTACTTTTTTACCTGCGAAATCAGCTAAAGATACGGTTTCATCATTTTGGTTCTGCAATGAGAATTGTGGGGCTTTATCACCAGCTTGTAACGTTTTCATTGGGATCCTTTTTTTGTTTGTCTACAACTTTGCCTGTCACATTTAACGAAGTGAACAGGGACATTAGATCAGATTCTAGTGCGTCTACATTTTCATTAGAGGGAAGAGAAACAACAAATTTGCAACGCATGTTGTCTTTACCCGATGTCTTGTCTTTAAATGTGCGTTGTCTAAATGCGCTTATCATTGCATGACGCTCGGCAAAAAAGCCGGTTACCGCTTTAATCAAGCCAGCTGCGTCTTCTCCGCTAAACTCGACATTAAAAAGATGGGCGAGGTTTTGCTTTTCGTGATGGCTAGTGCGCTTCATCATAGAAAGCAGGTCAAGGCGCTGAAATAGCGCAGGTAAAATACATTCAGCTTTTGTGATAGCGCTTTGCGTTCCTTCTATGATCATGGTCAGCGAGAACTCTTTGCCGTAAATGGCTTGCCTGCTATCTAGAATATTGCACTGAGCTTCTGATACCGTCGTTGCAATTTCGCTTAAAATGCCACTTTTGTCTGTCCCCAGAATAGTGACGATAAGTTGGTGTTTCGACATCTACTTCACTTCAATGTTAATAATGTCGGGATGTTAGCACAGAGTTTTTTTATAAGTCAGCGCCTTTTTCTGGCCTTTGAATAAGATATTGTCAAATTCTTGTCATTTTACTTGCGCTATTACTTGTGTTTAAGCACCGACATATTTACCATGTGCGCTCACATTTTTCGGAGAGATTATGTTTACTGGTAGTTACGTAGCACTCGTCACGCCGATGTTCGAAAACGGCGATATTGATTACAAGTCTTTAGAGAAACTTGTGAAGTTTCATGTAGAGCAGGGCACCCACGGTATAGTGTCGGTTGGAACTACTGGTGAGTCAGCAACGCTACCTTTTGATGAACACATCAATGTGGTTAAAGAAACCGTTGCTATGGCATCGGGAGCAATTCCGGTTATTGCCGGCAGTGGCGCAAACTCTACGGCAGAGGCTATTTTTCTTACAGAGCAATTAGGCTCTACAGGTATAGACGGTTTCCTAAGCGTAGTACCTTATTACAATAAGCCTCAACAGGCGGGTATGGTCGCGCACTTTAATGCAATTGCAGACGCTAGTGACTTACCTGTTATTCTTTACAATGTGCCAGGCCGCACCGTAGCCGACATGCTGCCTGAAACGGTGGCTAAATTAGCAACGCACAAAAATATCGTTGGTCTTAAAGACGCGACTGGCAATATTGCACGCCTTAAGGCTACTCAGCCTTTGGTTCCTGATGACTTCGTTTTACTTAGCGGCGATGATGGTTCAAGCTGCGAGTTTATGTGTGAAGGCGGTCATGGCGTTATCTCCGTAACGGCTAACATAGTGCCTAAAGCAATCGCACAAATGTGTGAAGCTGCGCTAGAAAATAATTTTGATAAATGTCGCGATATCGATGAAACCATTAAATTACTTCACAGCGAACTATTTATTGAACCAAATCCAGTAATGCCGAAGTGGGCATTGTATAAAATGGGCATGATGGAAAGCGCAGTTATGCGATTACCTATGGTTTTACCGGAACTATCAAGCCAAAAACGTATCGAAGAACTACTAAAAAAATACGCATTGATTTCTGGTTAATAAGGAACACAGATGAAAAGAACGCTGGCTATAGCAAGTTCAGTAGCGATGGTTGCACTTGCAGGTTGTTCAAGCCAAATAGATAGAAAGACCGCGCCTGGCAGCTACGAATACTTAAAAACTAAAGAACAAGAATCGCTAAAAGTACCTTCTGACTTAGATGCACCTGCTTTTTCTCGTGATTTTGTATTACCTGAGTTAGGTCAAGAGGCCGATTCAAATTTGGTGGGCAAGTCGTTGATGGTTCGCTCGCCAGCATTAGTTTTACCGTTAGTTACGGGTTCTCACATTGAGGAAGGTAAGAGTTCAGCAACCATTTGGTTTGACCAGGTTGACGATAGTCAGCCGCTAAGCCAAGCAATTTGGAACTCGCTTTTAAGTTTCTTAGATGAACAAGGTATTGGTGTAGATAGCTTTAGTCCAGAAGAGAAAGTACTGGTTACTGACTGGATGGTGATAACTAAAGAAGTCGAAGGTCCTTGGTATAGCTTTATAGATGAAGAAAGCGAAATCGGTCGACGTTTTGAATTCAGCTTAGACGTTAAACCTCACGGCCGTAGTGCTGCGCTTACTGTTGAATTAAAGGACTATATGCAAACATTGGGTAACGACGTGGTTGCAGAAGTCTCTTCAATGGAAGAACGTCGCGAAGAAGTTGAGGTGTTGAATCAAGTTGTTGGTCACTATGAGTACCAAATTCAGCTAGCAGAGACACGAAGAATTGCTCGTATCCGTCAGGGTATCAATACCGAGATGGGCTTTAATGCCGATGGTGATGCGGCGTATATCGTAGAAGCTAAGTATGATGTAGCGTGGCCAAGAATGCTGTTAGTACTGCGTAAGCTTGGTTTTGACGTTAAAGATTTAGATAAATCAAACGGCCTATTATTTGTCACTTACAATGGTGATCAAGGTAGTTGGTGGGATGGTTTATTCTCAAGCGATAAAGAGTTACTAAAGAAAGGTGACTATCGTTTGAAAGTTGCAAGAGCGGGTGCAGATCGCACGTCAGTTACCTTCATGAATAATGAAAGTGTACCGTTTGAAGCAAATCAGGTTTCCGACCTTTACAGTGCATTTGCTGAGGTCATGTCAGAAGATAACCTTGATATATAACTGAGACTGAGAATGGAAAAACGCGACGAGCTTTACCGCGGTAAAGCAAAAACTGTTTATTACACTGATGATAGCGATAAACTTATTCTTCACTTTAGAAACGACACTTCGGCGTTTGATGGTGAGAAGATTGAACAGCTAGAACGCAAAGGTGAAGTAAACAACAAGTTTAATCACTTTATTATGACAAAGCTTGAAGAAGCAGGCATTGCAACGCAAGTTGAGGCGCTGGTTTCTGACACTGAGTCTTTGGTTAAGAAGCTCGACATGATCCCTGTTGAGTGTGTGGTGAGAAACTTGTCTGCTGGCTCTTTAGTTCGCAGACTGGGTGTGGAAGAGGGCAAAGAGCTTAACCCACCTATTTTCGAGTTTTTCTTAAAGAATGATGCACTTCACGACCCAATGGTAAATGACTACCATATTTTATCATTTGGTTGGGCAACCGAAGCGCAAATTGCTGAAATGAAAGCATTGACCTTCAAGGTTAACAGTGTTTTGAAAGCACTCTTTGATGACGCGGGTATGTTGCTTGTAGACTATAAACTAGAGTTTGGTGTCGACAAAGATGGCAATATCGTACTAGGTGATGAGTTTACACCAGATGGCTGTCGCTTGTGGGATAAAGAAACCCGTAAAAAGATGGACAAAGACCGCTTTAGACAAGGTTTGGGCTCTGTTGTCGAGACCTATATTGAAGTGGCTGAGCGCTTAGGCTTATCGCTTTAAAACTCTCATCAAGTAATAACTAATTTAAAGAGGACCTTTCGGTCCTCTTTTTCGTTTTAGTCAGTTTGACCTGTCTACGTCGTTGTAAAATATTGTCTCTTGCGTTTAAGCATTTACTTTTCGATGCATTACGGGATAAGTTAGTGTACTGCTGAGCATTTTTGCGTTTAAAACTAGGGAGATTCGGTTTGTTGAAAACCTTTGTATTGGTCGCTATTGCCATGATTGCATTTGCTGCTAATTCGCTACTTTGCCGCATGGCTCTTGCTAACACCGATATAGATCCAGCTAGTTTTACTATCTTACGCTTAGCGAGCGGGGCGATAGCGTTGTTACTTTTGTCTTCTTATTTCCAACGTCGCAAAAGTGAGAGCGTGCCTTCTCAAGGCCTTTTTCATGGCCTAAAAACCAACGCCAGCGTACTCGGTGGCATTTCGTTGTTCGTTTACGCTATCTGCTTTTCATATGCCTATATTTCTATGTCCACGGGAACGGGGGCACTTTTATTATTTGGGGCCGTGCAACTCACTATGATTTCCGTAGGGTTGTTCAATGGCGAGCGATTTAAAAAATGGCAGTGGTTGGGGTTTGTGTTGGCATTTTTAGGCCTTGTTATCTTACTGTTGCCTAGCGCGGCAGCACCGCCTCTTTTAGCTGGCGCGGTTATGGTTTTGGCGGGTATGGCTTGGGGCGTCTATTCGCTTTTGGGTAAAAAAAGTAGTTCAGCCCTTTTATCTACATCGGGTAACTTTATCTATGCCGCGTTTTTCTGTGTTCCTTTGGTTGGTGTGGTTTGCTTCGTGGGCGCAGATAATTTTGTCTTAGATAGCGAGGGTGTTTATTACGCGCTTGCATCAGGGGTGTTTGCATCGGGTTGCGGATACGCTATTTGGTACAGCGCGCTTCCCCTTATCAAATCAACCACCGCCGCGACAGTGCAACTGAGCGTGCCTGTCATAGCATCGCTGATGGGGTGGATAGCGCTTGGTGAGCCACTCACAATGCAGATCCTGGTTGCTTCAATAGCTACGTTGGGTGGCATCTACTTGGTTATAAAAAAATAGCGTTTTATACGCTACGTTTAAAACAGAAAAAGCGTTATTTTCCGCCGTGGCGAAATAGTTCTATAAAGTTTAATGGGGGAGCGTTAACGCATATTTCTAGACTAAAGAGCAATATTTGAATTTTCCAACAGTGCTAACGTAGTAGATCACTAAATAATGGGAACGCAGTTATGAACTCAGAAGATCCAATAACGATAAGAAATCCAGGCAGATTGTTAACGCTAACTTATGTTATTTCGCTTTCAGTGATTGCGGTACTGTCTCTGGTTGTTCACTTCATGTTAGATGAAGTCATTTCAGAGCAGAACAATACTGGCAAAATTGTTAACGTAAGTGGTCAGCAACGCATGCTTTCGCAAAGAGCCAGTATGTTTGCGGTCGATTACTTGCAAACTGGCGCTCAAAAATCAAAAAGACTCTCTATAGCTGCGATTGAGAAAATGAAGCAAAACCATCAGTTTCTGCTAGCACCACATTTTGAAGCATTATCAAAAGGTCAACCCAGCCCACTTTCTGAAGAACTGTATAACCTCTATTTTATGCCTCCCTCTGATGTAGATAAGAAAATAAAGTTATTTGAAGGCGAGATAAGGGCCGCACTTTCAGAAAATGGTAATGTTGGCGCTGTCCAGTTTTCTAACGGAAGTTTGATGTTTTTACAACTCGCAGAAAGCGACCTGCTAACACCGTTACACAACATTGTTGGGCAATATGAAAAAGAGAGTTTGGAAAAAGTAAACGACCTTAGAAATGCACAAAACGTAGTGTTGGGCATCATTATTCTCACCATAATAGTTGAAGCGTTTTTCATATTTCGTCCAATGGTGGCAAAGGTAAGTCGTTTTGCCACTAAGCTCCAGCGAGACGCTAATTTTGATTACCTATCTGGTTTACTAAATCGACGGGCATTTCAGATTGTTTCCCAACAAGCAATAGCGGCTAGTCACCGCTACAAGCGATCGCTGTCAGTGGTGATGATCGATATCGATTTTTTTAAACGTATCAACGACACTCACGGCCACGACATGGGTGATAAAGCGATTAAACACGTAGCAAAAATTTTAAAAATGTCTTCGCGTAATGCAGATTGCGTAGCGCGCATTGGCGGTGAGGAATTCGTACTTTTATTGCCTGATACCGACCGCGCAGGCGCCTTCAAGTTAGCTGAAAAGTTAAGAGATCGAATAAGTAAAAACCCTCTAGATGTGAATGGGAAGTTTATTGATATCACTGTTAGTGCGGGTGTATCTTATGTAAAAGAACATCATGACACTATTGAGTCAGCACTATCGGAAGCCGATGACGCATTATATAAAGCCAAAGAGAGCGGCAGAAATAATGTCCAACTGGCTTAACCACGCTATTGAAAGCGTGTTGCACAATGTGCGCAATTCGACCGTGTTGGATTTAGGAGTGAGTTGTGCGCACACCCCCGACTATTGTAAATGAACATGAGAGGCTAGCCGCACTCAACAAACTGAGAGTGCTCGATACCCCACCAGAAGAGCGCTTTGACCGTATTACTCGACTAGCGAGTAGCATTTTTGATTGTAGATTCGCATCGGTCACATTTGTCGATGACAGTAGGCAGTGGTTTAAGTCGGCTATTAATCTCGATATGACTGAAACAGAAAGGGATGTCGCCTTTTGTGCCCATGCTATAGCGCAGGACAAAACCTTAGTCGTTCCAGATACTCAAGAGGACCCTCGCTTCAAAAGCAATCCTTTTGTGGTTGGTCATCCTCACATTCGTTTTTACGCGGGTGTTAGGCTGATGATAGAGGGGTTTGCGGTGGGAACGCTATGTGTGTCGGATAATAATCCAAAAATATTCAATTGCGTTCAAATACAGCAATTAGAGCAGCTTGCAAAACTTGTAGAGTCGGAACTACAGCGACAAGAATTCAATGATCTCTCAACTCAGTTGGAAGAGTACCAATTTAAGCTAGCTCAAACACAAAAAATCACCCGTGTGAGGAGCGCTATTTTAGAGAAAGTGGTAAATGCAGAGTCATTGCATACCGTACTCCACGACATTGTGAATGCTATAGAGGCCGAATACACAGATCAAATTTGCAGTATCCTGCTATTAGAAGATGGCAAGCTGAAAAAGGGTGCTGCGCCTTCTTTACCCGACTTTTATAACGACGCTATCGATGGCGTTGAGTTTGGTGTAGGCAGGGGATCATGTGGAAATACAGCCGCGACGAACTTACCGACCATTGTTGAAGATATCAGTACGCACCCGTTTTGGACCGATTGGAAAGATTTAGCATTGCGCGCTGGTGTATGCTCTTGTTGGTCACAGCCAATACAAGGAGCTAATGGTGACGCTATTGGTACTTTTGCAATTTATCATAGAGAAAGAGCAGTACCGACAGCGGACGAAATGCGCTTAATCGAACAGTTCGCGCATATCGCTAGCATCGCTATTGAAAGAGAGCTGGCGAATCAACTTATATGGAAGCAAGCCAACTTTGATTCTTTGACAGGACTTCCTAACCGAAACCTTATGTTGGATCACTTACAGTTAGCTATTAAGGCTGCCGATAGAGAGAGCGATAAGGTAGCGGTGATATTCTTGGACCTTGATAATTTCAAAGATATTAATGACACGCTTGGTCACGATATAGGTGATAAGCTTTTAATTGAGTGCGCCAGAAGAATAAAGCAGTGTTTGCGTTCAGATGACACCGTTTCCCGATTAGGCGGTGACGAATTTGTCATTATCCTAAACGGCATTAAAGGCCTAAGTTCTATAGAACTGGTCGTACAAAAGCTACTTGGCGAGATCGTAAAACCTTATAGTTTAGAGCTGGAACGTGTGCATACTAGCGCGAGCCTAGGTGTCACCTTATACCCGGACGACGCAAAAGATGTCAAAGGCCTGTTAAAGAATGCCGACCAAGCGATGTACGGTGCTAAAGATCTCGGTAAAAACAACTATCAGTATTATACCCACGACATGCAAACTGCAGCAATCAAGAGAATGACCTTGTTGAATGATTTGCGCTATGCAGTTAAGAACAAAGAATTGTTTATTGAGTACCAGCCAATTGCATGTTTCAGTAGCCAGAAAGTGATGAAAGCTGAAGCGTTACTTCGATGGCAGCATCCCACGAAGGGGAGAATTACACCTGATGAATTTATTCCACTTGCTGAAGAATCTGGACTCATCATTGATATCAGTAATTGGGTATTTAATGAAGTCTGTGCCAATATCAAACAATGGAAAGCCGAAAACCGTCAAGAGCTGCAGGTGAGTATTAATACGTCACCTAGCCACTACTTCAATTTAGAATCTAATATAACTCAATGGTTAAACCTGCTTTTAGACCAGAAGATCTCTGCGCGTTCTATACTTCTTGAAGTCACGGAAAATTTATTAATGGAAGCCAATGAGATGGTGTCCAAGAAGCTTTTCCAGTTTAGGCAAGCAGGCGTTGATATCGCGTTGGATGATTTTGGTACAGGTTACAGCTCTATTTCTTATTTAAAGCGCTTTCCTACAGACTTTATCAAGATTGACAGGAGCTTTGTGAAGTCGATGACTGACGTTAGCAATGATAAGGTGCTGTGCGAAGCCATTATTGTGATGGCGAATAAACTCGGAATAAAGGTAGTAGCGGAAGGTGTCGAGACACAAGAACAATACGATATTCTAAAAAGCATGGGCTGTGATTATGCGCAGGGTTATTTCATTGCAAAACCGCTCAGCAAATCAGACTTTGAGTCTTTTTGGGAGAGGCACTAGCGCAACTTTGCCGCGCTAGTGCTTAATTTAATCGGGCTTAAGACAGCGTTGCTAACGCTTTACCAGAGTATTGCTCTAGTTCGTTGGTGCGGTTTTCTTTTATTTTGTTTGCCCAGTTCGGATCTTGTAGTAGCGCTCTTCCTACAGCAACCAGATCAAATTCGCCAGCGTCTAAACGTTCAAGTAAATCATCGACTGAGCGAGTGCCGGAATCTTGCCCTTTGAATGCGCCGAAAAAGTCGTCATTTAGCCCAACTGAACCTACCGTTATGGTGGGCTTTCCAGTTAATTTTTTCGTCCAGCCTGCAAGGTTTAAATCACTGCCTTCAAATTCGTTTTCCCAATAGCGGCGCTGAGAACAATGAAAAACATCTACACCAGCTTCACTTAGCGGAAGAAGAAACTGTTCTAGTTCTTGGGGCGTGTGCGCTAAACGAGCGGTGTAATCTTGTTGTTTCCACTGCGAATAACGCAGTACGATCGGAAAATCGGGACCGGTTGCATCACGTATGGCTTTAATTATTTCAACCGCAAATCGTCCACGATTTTCCATGTTACCGCCCCAACTGTCGGTTCGCTGGTTTGTACCTTCCCAGAAGAACTGGTCGATTAGATAACCATGAGCACCGTGAATCTCAATTCCATCCATACCGATAGTTTTGGCATCTACTGCTGCTTGTGCAAAGGCAGTAATCACGGATTCAATGTGTTCAACGGTCATAGGTTCAGCGCCCTGTTTTCCTGGTTTGAATAAACCTGAAGGCCCTGCACTTGGAAGTTCAGGATAAGGCGCTTTTTCCGCTACCCTCGCCATACCCACGTGCCATAGTTGAGGCATAATTTCCCCACCGACACTGTGAACTTCATCTACCACATTTTTCCAACCGGCTAGCGCTTCATCGCCATGGAATTGAGGGATATTTGCATCCATCGTAGCGACTTTATCGTTTACTGTAGTGCCCTCGGTGATAATCAAACCTGTACCACCTTGAGCTCGGCGTTTATAGTAACCAGCTACATCGTTGGTAGGTACGCCGTTAGGCGAAAATTGACGAGTCATGGGGGCCATAACAATTCGGTTGGTTAACGATAAGTTGCCCTTTGAGTAAGGCTTAAACAGTGCGTTAGCTGCCATTTTTTGTTCCTGATTTCTTTATTGCAATTGGGGCCGTTTGTACTTTCATCATAGAAAATGAAACGCCGCCATTATTATAGAAGTGTTAAACAAGTCATTAAGTTGGGGATTGTTGAGTCTTGATGTACAACAAAGAATAACTGGCTCTAGTATATCCTGCGTGATGTGTTGCAGGGATAACATGATGGCTACCCAACTAAAAAACTATGGTTGATTCCAGATACTACTGTCGAGTGAGGGCAAGTCAATTTTCAAATGTTGATAGTAAGCCATAAGTAAAAGTGAGCTAAGAGCTCCATATCAGAAGCTCTCTTTCAGCTATGAGCAGGCTTAATCTAAAATCTCTACAATTTCCCTTGTGGCTTGAATAAGGCGTACCACTTTGTTTTCAATGCGAACTGTTACTAACCCGTCTTCTCCCAAAGGCACAATGATGCGGGCATGGTTGTAAATATCACGATCTAAACGATTTCCAACGGCTAGCTTTTTTTTTCCAACCCGGCGGTAATTCACCTGTTCGTTCATACTTCTTCTCTATACCCGGAGGGAGTGATTTATCTTTATGAGGGTTAGGGTTGGCGCAAGCAGGTAAACTATTTGCTGCTAGTACGGTTGTTATTCCGATAATAGGTAGAACTTTCATTGTTAACCTCGCAAATTACGTGAAAGCGATGCCCCATTTTGATGTAATTATCTACGCAAACTATTGCGCTAGTGCTTTGAACAAAAGGGCATGTAGACTCTGCATTAAAATAACTGTTTTTAGACAATCAGCAATTAAAAATAGAGAAGCCTACAAGGTGTATACGAAAATCATACCAGGCCGAGTCTACATGCTAAAAAAATCTAAAATTAGGCGTGCGGCGTGTTAACGTTAAAACGTTTATAATTGCTAACGAGCAAGAAAAACGATAGTTGAGTCTAACACAAAGAACGTGACATTTTATAAGTAACAAATGAAGGATGACAATGAGTGATATTGCATTTACCCGTGAGGAAAAAGACGCGCTAGTCTCTAAACTGCAACGATATTTTGATGATGAATTAAGCGTGGAACTTGGTCAATTTGACGGAGAATTTCTTCTGGACTTCATTAGTAAAGAAATGGGCGCATCGTTTTATAATAAAGGCGTAAACGACGCGAGAGCCGTTGTTGCATCTCGCTTACAGGTCATTGATGAAGAATTGTATGCCATCGAAAAAGTACTTTAAATTCAGAAATAAATTAAGCCTGCATTTGCAGGCTTAATCATTAGATGGCCAATCAATACCATTACGTTAGAAATGAGCTGTATTAGAGTTCCTGACGGGTAGGTCTGATGATCATTTCGTTTATGTCTACGTCGCCAGGCTGCTCTATGGCAAACGTTACTGCACGTGCAATAGCATCTGCATCGATAGCATCGTCATACATATCATCTGCCATTTGCTTTGAGTCTTTGTGAGAAATGTGGTCAGTAAGTTCTGTCGCCACTGCACCAGGTGAGATGTTGGTAGAGCGAATTTCACCATTTGACTCCCTGCGAATGCCTTCACTTATTGCTTTAACAGCGAATTTAGTTGCGCAATAAACCGTTGCTCCAGGGAACACAACATGACCTGCCACAGAGGAAAGATTGATAATATGCCCGCTTTTTTGCTCTCGCATTTGTCCTAATACAGCTGCTACTCCATACATAACGCCTTTTATGTTTACATCTATCATCTGATCCCACTCGTCAACTTTCATCTCGTCAAGCGGAGCGAGTGGCATAAGACCAGCATTGTTGACGAGCACGTCAATACGCCCATAGGCATCTATGGCCGCTTTCGCAAGCGCCTTGACTTCATCCTTTTTCGTGACATCTACCGTTTGATAAGTAGCTTGGCCACCTGAAGATTCAATTTCATCTACAAGTTTTTTAAGACGGTCTTCACGGCGGGCGCCCAACACTAATTTAGCACCTTTATCCGCAAGCATTTTCGCCGTTGCTTCTCCAAGCCCGCTACTTGCACCTGTAATGATGACAACTTTTCCAGAAACTTCACTCATAACATTATCCTTACGTTTGATTAGTGTTAAGTTGCTACGTAAAACTATTGAAGTGGATTACTCTAACGCGCAGAAACACTGTGAGTGTGATAGTGAGAACGATGAATGAAGATTTTACAGCGGTACTTTTATTTTTAGCGGGCATTTAGCCACGCAACAACAAGGAAGAATTTCATCGTCGTCAATGAAGGCGAGGGGATCTGTGGTGTACTCAACTTCGCCTTCAATTAGCTTTGTGCGGCATGCACCACAAAAGCCTTCACGACAATGGTAGTGAATATGAACGTCCGCTGCTTCAAGGGCGTTTAAGATAGTGGAATCAGAAGGGGAAATAATCGCCCCCACATCGACAACGTCGATGCGGAGTGATTTATCGTTGCTGCTCATTAAGCTGTAGTTTTACAGCTCAAAATCAGCAAAGTCGTCTTCGCTCACGGCAGAGTCGATTTGACCAACAAGATAAGAGCTGATTTCAGACTCTTGAGGTGCCACTTGCACGTTGTCTGAATTCAAATAGTTATTCATCCATGGAAGTGGATTACTGCTTATCTCGAACGGGGTGTCTAGACCAATAGCAGACATACGTTGATTCGCAATGTACTCAACGTACTGGCAAAGAATTTCTTTATTCAAACCAATCATTGAGCCGTTTTGGAACAAGTAGTCAGCCCACTGCTTTTCTTGCTCAACGGCGTTCATAAAGATAGCACGCGCTTCTTCTTTACATTCTTCTGCAATTTGCGCCATTTCAGGGTCATCTTTACCCTTAGCCCACAAATTAAGGATATGCTGTGTTGAAGATAAGTGCAGATTCTCGTCACGGGCAATCAAACGAATAATCTTAGAATTACCTTCCATCAGCTTCCGCTCAGCGAAAGCGAATGTGCAGGCAAAAGACACGTAGAAACGGATTGCTTCCAGTGCGTTCACCGAGTTCATGCATAGGTAAAGCTTCTTCTTAAGCTCATACATGTTGATAGTGTGTGCAACACCATTCACTGTATGTACGCCTTCACCCTGTGTCTGCCAAAGCTGAGTGGCGAAAATGAGATCATCATAATATTTAGAAATATCAGCAGCACGTCGCTTAATTTCGTCATTCACTACGATATCTTCGAATATTTCGCTTGGGTCTGAGAACAAGTTTCTCAAAATATGGGTATACGAACGTGAGTGAATAGTCTCGAAGAAAGACCATGTTTCAACCCAAGTTTCTAACTCTGGTAATGAAATAATAGGCAAGAACGCGATGTTCGGGCTACGGCCTTGCACCGAATCTAACAGGGTTTGGTACTTAAGGTTTGAAATAAAGATGTGCTTTTCTGGGTCGGTCAATTTTTGGAAATCAACACGGTCGCGAGAAACGTCAACTTCTTCAGGGCGCCAAAAAAAGCTAATTTGCTTCTCAATAAGCTTTTCGAATATGGCATGCTTTTGCTGGTCGTAGCGTGCAACGTTTACGGGGTTACCGAAAAACATCGGCTCGATCAATGGATTAGTACTTTGCTGATTAAACGTAGTGTATTTCATGATGGCCTAACTAAAAACTTAATGATTAACGCGTATTATTGTTTGTGTTCTTGCTGCGAAACGTTAATGGCAAATGCAGTTAACTCCTTTTATGCATTTGCCATTTAAACAGGAGGCGTGTTCTAAATCTTACACGCACCACCTGCACAATCATCATCTTCCTCTACAACCACTTCTTCTTGACGTGGCATAGGCTCGCTCGCTTTAGCATCGAGAGCAGATGTGTCTGACGCGCCGTCGCGAGTGTTATGATAGTAAAGTGTTTTAACACCCAGTTTATACGTAGTAAGAAGGTCCTTAAGAAGAAGCTTCATTGGTACCTTGTTACCTTCGTAACGGCTTGGATCGTAGTTGGTATTCGCTGAGATAGTTTGGTCGATAAACTTCTGCATGATACCAACAAGCTGTAGGTAACCATCGTTTGAAGGAATATCCCAAAGTAGCTCGTATTGGTCTCTTAGCGTTTCGTACTCAGGTACAACTTGCTTAAGAACACCATCTTTGCTCGACTTAATGCTGATAAAACCACGCGGTGGCTCAATGCCGTTTGTCGCGTTAGAAATCTGAGAAGACGTCTCTGACGGCATTAATGCTGACAGCGTAGAGTTACGCAAACCGTGAGTTTTGATTTCTTCACGAAGTGCATCCCAGTCGTAATGAAGTGGTTCATTACATACGCTATCAAGATCTTTCTTGTAGCTATCAATTGGCATAATGCCTTGAGAATAGGTGGTTTCGTTAAACTTAGGACACGCACCTTTTTCTTTCGCAAGATTGTTCGACGCTTTAAGTAGATAGTACTGCATTGCTTCGAACGTGCGGTGAACTAGACCGTTCGCGCTGTGATCAGAATATTTAACGCCATTTTTAGCAAGGTAGTATGCAAAGTTGATAACACCAACACCCAGCGTACGACGTCCCATCGTAGCATTATATGCAGCAGGAACTGGGTAGTCCTGGTAGTCAAGCAGGTTATCTAGCGCACGTACTGCAAGGTCAGACAGCTCTTCAAACTCGTCCAGTGACTTAATCGCACCTAAGTTAAACGCTGACAGCGTACATAGTGCAATTTCACCATTCTCATCATTAACGTGCTGAAGCGGCTTAGTAGGTAGCGCAATTTCAAGGCACAGGTTGCTCTGACGAACTGGCGCAACTTCTGGGTTAAACGGGCTGTGCGTATTACAGTGGTCAACGTTTTGTAGGTAAATACGACCTGTGCTTGCACGCTCTTGCATGAACAAGCTGAATAGCTCCATGGCTTTAATTTGCTTTTTGCGGATGCTGTCGTCGTTTTCGTATTTAACGTATAGCTCTTCAAACTTCTCTTGGTCAGCAAAGAAAGCATCGTAAAGACCAGGTACGTCAGATGGGCTAAATAGTGAGATATAGCCGTCTTTCATCATGCGCTGGTACATTAGTTTGTTGAACTGAACGCCGTAATCTAGGTGACGTACACGGTTTTCTTCAACACCACGGTTGTTCTTAAGCACTAACAGCGATTCAACTTCCATATGCCAAATAGGGTAGAACAGCGTAGCAGCGCCACCACGAACACCACCTTGTGAACAGCTTTTAACGGCTGTTTGGAAGTATTTGTAGAACGGAATACAACCCGTATGGAATGCTTCACCGCCGCGAATAGGGCTACCTAGTGCGCGAATACGGCCTGCATTTACACCGATACCAGCACGCTGGCTTACGTATTTAACAATGGCACTTGCCGTTGCATTGATTGAATCTAAGCTGTCGCCGGTTTCGATAAGTACACATGAGCTAAACTGGCGAGTAGGCGTACGTACGCCAGCCATAATAGGTGTAGGCAATGACAGCTTGAATGTTGAAGCGGCATCATAGAAGCGGCGGATGTAGTCCATACGCGTCGCTTTATCGTAATTTGCGAAAAGGCATGCCGCCACTAAGATATATAGGAACTGAGCACTTTCGTAGATTTCACCTGTAACTCGGTTTTGAACCAGGTATTTACCTTCAAGCTGTTTAACTGCAGCGTAGCTGAAGTTCATGTCTCGCCAATGGTCGATATACGAGTCCATTTCAGCAAATTCTTCAGGCGTGTAGTCTTCAAGCAAGTGCTTATCGTATTTGCCCATATCAACCATCTTACCTACATGCTCAAGTAGGGCAGGCGGCTCAAATTGACCATAGGCTTTTTTGCGAAGGTGGAAAATGGCCAAGCGCGCAGCTAGGTATTGATAATCTGGCGCATCGGTAGAAATAAGATCTGCCGCTGATTTGATCAGGGTTTCATGGATCTCGCTAGTATTGATACCGTCATAAAACTGGATTTGTGCCTTGATTTCAACTTGTGAAACTGAAACGTTTTTAAGTCCTTTGGCTGCCCATGTCACGACTTTGTGGATTTTCTCTAAGTCGATGGACTCTTTTTCACCGTTGCGTTTGGTGACTAATAAGTTGTTGTTCATGTTACTGGCCGTTTGTCTGTTAGCGCTTGATGCGTGGGCTATGTAATGCCCATTTTCATTTTTAATTTATTGAGTGTGAGTGACATTATCACCATTGGCTCACGCCAGATAACAACACACACGAAAGCGGCCTAAACCAATACCGAAAGTACAAAGTAGAGACTGCTCATTTAATTTTTTCACTGCATTTATATTTTCAGCGAGGTTGATGTCACACACTGCATATGGCATTGCCATAATCTCGTTAGCGATCTGTGCGATCCCAGAAAATCTGCATTGGGATCACGTGCTGAATTAAACACAAGATAGTGAGGTTTTAGTCTTAATGCAACCCAATATCTGGTGGTATTTCAAGCACTCAATCTGGCATGAAATTTATGTTAGTAACAACTAACTTTTTAGCGTTCTACAAGCGTAAAATATCTGGATTGCAAGCATTTTTAATTATTTCTTCGACATAAAAATTAATTTATTCTTAGAAAATAGTTTTTATATAAACACGATATATGGTGTTTAAAATATCGCCGCAACCCAATATATAGTGTTAAATTAATTTTGCGCTACTGTATATAGTAAGTAGTTAACGTCGACATTATTCGCAGAGAGATAAAAGCCTTGAGAAATTGGGTCCATGTGTAGACCTGTCATATCTCGAGGCAGCAAACCAGCATGATCGGTCATCGCCATAAGTTCAGATGGTTTGATGAACTTACTGTGATCGTGGGTGCCTTTTGGAACCAGTTTAAGGATATATTCCGCTCCTACGATCCCCATCAGATACGACTTTAGGTTTCGGTTAAGCGTAGAAAAGAAAACATGGCCACCAGGCTTAACCAACTTAGCACAGGCCAATACAACAGAAGCCGGGTCGGGTACATGCTCTAACATTTCCATACAGGTTACCACGTCGAACTGTCCCGCATTTGCTTCTGCGAATGCTTCGGCAGTTGAACATACGTAGTCAACTTTTACACCTGATTCTAAACCGTGCAGCTTCGCTACTTCTAACGACGCTTCAGCCATATCCAAGCCGGTTACCGTCGCGCCTGCACGCGCCATAGACTCTGCTAAAATACCGCCACCACAGCCAATATCGACGACCTTTTTGTCAAACAGGCCTTCACTGTGTTGATTAATGAAGTCTAAGCGAAGTGGGTTAATAAGGTGCAATGGCTTAAATTCGCCTTCTGGATCCCACCAGCGTGAAGCGAGTTCAGAGAACTTATTGATTTCTTGTTGATCGACGTTCGTCATGAGTAAAACAATCCTTAATCTATCTCTTTTTAAGATATCGTAAATCGAGGTTGTGTTTCACTGTTTTTAAACAGAAATAGACAAATTATAAGAAGGGTCGAACGAAAAATAATCGCTTGCCTTTTAGTTGATTAATAAGCGTAATTAAGCGCTACATAATTCTGTCATCAAGTGGTACACTCGAAGCACGATTATGACCCACATAATAATAACAGTGCGCTCCCACGCCTTGTTTTCACAATGATGTGAAGCGAAGTGCTGGATAACGCAGAACAAACCAAGATAAAGGGATTAAGCAGTTTATGTCTGATAACGCTAAAGAAATCCTCCCCGTTAATATTGAGGAAGAGTTAAAGAACTCTTACCTTGATTACGCGATGAGCGTTATTGTCGGGCGAGCCTTGCCTGACGTAAGAGATGGCTTGAAGCCAGTGCACCGTCGTGTGCTGTTCGCAATGAACGAACTGAAAAACGACTTTAACAAGCCATACAAAAAATCTGCCCGTGTGGTAGGTGACGTAATTGGTAAATATCACCCTCACGGTGACTCTGCAGTTTACGACACTATTGTTCGTATGGCCCAACCGTTCTCACTTCGCTATATGCTAGTAGACGGTCAAGGTAACTTCGGATCGGTAGACGGCGACTCTGCTGCTGCGATGCGTTATACCGAAGTTCGCATGGCTAAAATTGCGCACGAGTTACTTGCCGATTTAGATAAAGAGACCGTAGATTTCGTACCTAACTACGATGGTACAGAGCATATTCCTGAAGTATTACCAACGAAGGTTCCTAACCTTCTTGTTAACGGTTCATCGGGTATCGCGGTTGGTATGGCGACGAATATTCCGCCACATAACCTCACCGAAGTAATCAACGGCTGCGTAGCGTTAATTCAAGACCCGTCTATTACCATCGATGACTTGATGACACACATTCCAGGTCCAGATTTCCCAACGGCGGCGATGATCAGCGGGCGCAAGGGAATTGAAGATGCGTATCGCACAGGTCGAGGTAAAATTTATCTTCGTGCTAAGGCGGAAATTGAAACTGACAGCAACGGTAAAGAAACCATTGTTGTTAACGAGATCCCGTACCAGGTTAACAAAGCGCGTCTTATTGAAAAGATTGCTGAACTGGTAAAAGAAAAGCGCATCGAAGGCGTTTCTGCACTGCGAGACGAGTCTGATAAAGACGGTATGCGCATTGTTATCGAAGTTAAACGCAACGAATCTGCCGAAGTCCTACTTAATCATTTATACGCGAATACCCAGCTTCAAACGGTATTCGGTATTAACATGGTTGCGCTTGATAACGGTCAGCCTAAGGTATTCAACCTTAAAGAAACGCTAGAATGCTTTATTCTTCACCGCCGTGAAGTAGTAACACGTCGTACTGTTTTTGAATTACGTAAAGCCCGTGACCGCGCTCACATTCTTGAAGGTTTGGCGATAGCGCTTGCGAACATCGACCCAATTATCGAGTTGATTAAAGCGTCACAAAGCCCAGCAGACGCCAAGAAATCGCTTGTAGCACAAGGTTGGGACTTAGGTGATGTAGCGCAAATGCTGGAGCGCGCAGGCGATGACGCTGCACGCCCTGATTGGCTAATGCCAGAATTTGGTATTCGCGACGGCAAGTACTACCTGACAGAACAGCAAGCGCAAGCTATTCTTGACCTTCGCTTACACAAGCTAACAGGTCTTGAGCACGAGAAAATTCTAGAAGAGTATAAGCAACTTCTAGAGATCATCGCAGAACTTCTTCACATCCTAAACAGCCCAGAGCGTTTGATGGAAGTGATTCAAGAAGAACTTGAAAAAGTACGTGATGAATTTGGTGATGAGCGTCGTACTGAAATTACGGCAGCAAGTCACGATATTGATATTGAAGATCTTATAGAGCAAGAAGATGTTGTAGTAACGCTTTCTCGCGAAGGTTATGTGAAATATCAAAAGCTTACAGACTACGAAGCACAGCGTCGTGGTGGCCGTGGTAAATCAGCAACCAAGATGAAAGATGAAGATTTCATCGAAAGATTATTGGTAGCTAATACCCACGATCACATACTTTGCTTCTCAACCCGTGGTCGCTTGTACTGGTTGAAAGTATATCAGTTGCCGTTTGCTAGCCGTAACGCGCGCGGACGCCCAATTGTTAACATCCTACCGCTTGAAGAGAACGAACGTATTACTGCTATTCTTCCTATTAAAGAGTTTGAAGAAGGCAAGTTTGTACTGATGGCGACGGCAAACGGTACGGTTAAAAAGACTGACCTGAGCCTATATTCTCGCCCACGTTCAAGCGGTATTATCGCCGTTAACCTGAACGAAGGTGATGAGCTGATTGGTGTTGATATCACTCACGGTGATGACGACATAATGTTGTTCTCTGATGCAGGTAAAGTGGTTCGCTTCAACGAGAAGCTTCGCGACAGCGAAACCGGTGAAGTTAAGCGTGACCCAGAGACGGGTGAAGAGCTTCTGGCACTTCGTCCTATGGGAAGAACAGCCACAGGTGTTCGCGGTATTCGTCTGCAAGATGGTCAAAAAGTGGTATCACTTATTGTTCCTAAAGGCGACGGCCCAATCCTGACAGCAACAGAGAATGGTTTCGGTAAGCGTACTCCGCTTGAAGATTACCCTGCGAAGAGCCGTGCGACACAAGGTGTTGTATCAATTAAGGTGTCTGAGCGTAACGGTAAAGTGGTTGGCGCGGTTCAAGTAGACGAAACCAATGAAATTATGCTTATTAGTGACCAAGGCACACTGGTTCGTACCCGTGTAGGCGAAGTGTCAGTAGTAGGCCGTAACACACAAGGCGTTCGCTTAATACGTACAGTAGAAGGTGAGCACGTTGTAGGGTTACAACGCATTGAAGAAGTGGAAGAGTTACAAGAATTCGACGAAGACGGTAACCTAATCATTTCGGACGATGCGCCAGAACAAGCAGAAACTGCTGTTCAAGAGCAAGAGAACACCGCAGAAGACGGTGACGGCTCAACGACAGAAGAGTAGGGATAGGGCGCAGGTATTCATACTTGCGCATTATCAGTGTTCTTTCAAACAAGCGGCTTAAGCCGCTTGTTTACCTAATAGACCCGCAAAACGTTCAAAACAAAGCGAGTTAAACGGTAATTATCTACAGGTGTTGAAAAACGCGATGAAAGAGGTTTTTAATTTTAGTGCTGGCCCGGCCATGCTTCCAAAAGAAGTCATGGAAAAAGCACAATCAGAATTTACAAATTGGCGCGATCTAGGCTGCTCTGTAATGGAAGTAAGCCATCGTGGTAAAGACTTCATTGAAATAGCGGCAAAAGCTGAGCAAGATTTGCGAGATTTATTGTCCATTCCTTCCAACTACCATGTGCTGTTCACGCACGGTGGTGGGCGTGGGCAATTTGCCGCTGTACCGCTCAACTTATCCAACGCTAACGATACCAGTCTTCACTTAGTCAGCGGTTCTTGGTCTAAAGGTGCCGTTGACGAAGCAAACAAATACAACCACGCCAAAGTGGTGGGTGAAGTGTCTGAAAAAGACGGCTGTCACTACGTTGCGCAGCCTCAGTTGAGCGATATTGATCAATCTGCCGCGTATTACCATTTCTGTCCAAATGAAACCGTTGACGGAATCGCTTTTGATTGGCTACCAGAGTCAGGAAAGGTTCCGCTGGTTTCTGATATGTCCTCGACGATATTGTCACAACCGCTAGACGTGGCAAAACACGGTGTTATTTATGCCGGCGCACAAAAGAATATCGGCCCAAGCGGTTTGTCTGTGGTTATTGTTCGCGAAGACCTAGTTGGCAAAGCACGTAAAGAAACGCCCTCTATTTTCGATTATGCCTTAGCGGCAAAATCTGATTCTATGTACAACACACCGCCAACGTTCTCATGGTACTTGGCAGGGCTTGTATTTGAGTGGCTTAAAGACATGGGCGGCGTTGATGCTATGGCTAAACGCAATGCTGAAAAGGCGGCGTTATTGTATTCAGCTATCGACAGCTCTGACTTTTATTCAAGTAAAGTTCACCCTGACAACCGTTCAAAAATGAACGTGCCGTTTCATCTAGCCAATGCTGAACTTGACGGATTGTTCCTTAAACAGTCACAAGAAGCAGGGTTACTTGCTCTTAAAGGGCATCGTTCGGTAGGGGGCATGCGTGCCAGTATTTATAATGCAATGCCGGTAGAGGGCATCGTTGCGCTAGTTGAATTTATGCGCGAATTTGAAAGAGTGAATGGATAAAATGGAGCAGTTAACATTAGACCCGATTGCAAAAGTATCGGGAGAGGTCAATGTACCTGGCTCAAAAAGTCTGTCTAATCGCGCACTATTGCTTGCCGCGTTGGCTGAAGGTGAAACTGAATTAACCAACTTGCTTGATAGCGAAGATATCGAACATATGCTTAATGCACTTACTAAGTTAGGTGTTAGCTATCGCTTAAGCGAAGATAAAACCCAGTGTGTTGTGCAAGGTAACGGTGGCGCGTTTAACGTAGCTGAGCCACTTGAGCTTTTCTTGGGCAATGCCGGTACTGCTATGCGACCTTTATGTGCAGCACTTGCCGCAAGTAACGTGGATACCGTGTTAACGGGTGAACCGCGAATGGAAGAGCGCCCAATTGGCGATTTAGTGGATGCACTACGCGAAGCAGATGCTGACGTGTCTTATCTTAAAAATGAAGGTTACCCTCCGCTTCAAATTAAAGGCAAGACGTTAAACGGTGGCAAAATGTCGGTTGATGGCAGCGTGTCTAGCCAATTTCTAACGGCGCTTTTAATGGCTGCGCCATTATTTTCAGGAGATGTGACTATTCGTATAAAAGGTGAGTTGGTGTCTAAGCCTTATATCGATATCACGCTAGACACCATGGCTAAATTTGGTGTTACTGTTGAGAATGACAACTACCAGACGTTTACGGTTTCTGCTGACGCTAAATACGTTGCGCCAGGTAAATTTATGGTAGAAGGCGATGCTTCTTCTGCATCTTACTTCCTTGCAGCCGGCGCCATTAAAGGCGGAACGGTACGCGTAACCGGAATTGGGCAGAAAAGCATTCAAGGTGATATCCGCTTTGCTGACGTGCTCGAAGCCATGGGTGCAAAAGTAGTGTGGAACGATGAATATGTTGAAATAACCGGTGCGCCACTTAAAGGTGTGAATATGGATATGAACCATATTCCGGATGCCGCCATGACCATTGCCACTACAGCGCTGTTTGCTGAAGGTCCTACGACCATGACTAACATCTATAACTGGCGTGTTAAAGAAACAGACCGTCTTGCGGCTATGGCCACCGAGCTTCAAAAGTTGGGCGCGAAAGTGGAAGAAGGGCATGACTATATTAAAGTATGGCCAACTGACTCGCTAAAACATGCTGAGATAGACACGTATAACGACCATCGCATTGCCATGTGCTTCTCGCTTGTTGCGTTAAGCGATACGCCGGTAACAATAAACGACCCGGGCTGCACGCGCAAAACCTTCCCAGACTATTTTACCCGATTTAAAACTTTATATAGCGCGTAAAAGCCTTGTAAAAATGAGTCAGAGGTTTATGAAGGGCTATGTAGGTTAACCCTTAAGTTGCTTCGTTGATCTGAATCAGATTTATCCTAATGTACAATGCCGCCAATTAGAGGCGGCATTGCTTATCTCTCACTAAAGCGTATAATTGCGCGCGATTTTTAGTAATTTAAACGATGGAGCAGGTATGCATTCCACACCCGTAGTCACGGTTGACGGTCCTAGTGGTGCTGGTAAAGGTACGTTAAGTAGCTTGCTGGCAAAGAAATTAGGGTGGCACTTTCTAGATAGCGGCGCAATTTACCGCGTATTAGCAGTTGCTGCACTTCACCACGACCTTCCGTGTGATGATGAAGAATGTGTTGTTCCTCTAGCAACCGGTCTTGATGTTAGTTTCGAGACGAATGGCGATAGCACTCGCATAATCTTAGAAGGCGAAGACGTAACTGACGATATTCGCACCGAAGAAGTTGGCGCCGTGGCGTCAAAAGTTGCGGCATTACCCCGGGTTCGCGAAGCACTACTTCGCAGACAGCGTGCTTTCCAACAAGATCCTGGTCTTGTTGCCGACGGTCGCGACATGGGTACAGTGGTATTTCCCGAAGCGCCTGTAAAGATTTTCCTTACAGCAAGCGCAGAAGCCCGTGCAGAACGCCGCTATAGCCAGTTGAAAGCAAAGGGCATGGATGTTAATATTGCGCGCCTTTTAACCGATATCAAGGCAAGAGACGAGCGCGATACACAGCGTGCAGTGGCTCCTTTGGTACCGGCACAAGATGCAGTAATTATAGATTCAACGGACTTGGATATTGACCAAGTCTTTGAAAAAGCGATGGATATTATTTCCTCACGCCTTTAATGACGAGAGCTGATCGCATCCAAAGCAGTGTTGCTACAGGAAGTGGCGACTAATTTTAATAACCCCGCGTTATCCGGATAAGAAGCGTGGATATCAACTTAAAAGTTATTTGAGACTTATGACTGAAAATTTTGCACAACTTTTTGAAGAAAGCTTACAAGAACTAGAAACACGTCCTGGTTCAATTGTAAAAGGTACTGTTGTTTCTATCGACAAAGACATCGTTCTTGTTGATGCGGGCTTGAAATCAGAAAGTGCTATCCCAGCTGACCAATTCAAAAACGCTGAAGGCGAACTAGAAATCGCTATCGGTGACCAAGTAGACGTAGCACTAGATGCAGTTGAAGATGGTTTCGGTGAAACTATCCTTTCTCGCGAAAAAGCGAAGCGTCACGAAGCGTGGGTTGAGCTGGAAAAAGCTTACGAAGATAAAGCTACTATCAAAGGCGTTATCAACGGTAAAGTTAAAGGCGGTTTCACTGTTGAAGTTAACAGTGTACGCGCGTTCCTTCCTGGTTCTCTTGTTGACGTACGTCCAGTACGTGACACTACGCACCTTGAAGGCAAAGAGCTTGAATTTAAAGTTATCAAGCTTGACGCTAAGCGTAACAACGTTGTTGTTTCTCGTCGTGCAGTTATCGAAGCAGAAAGCAGCGCAGAGCGCGAAACGCTTCTTGCTAACCTTGAAGAAGGTCATGAAATCAAGGGTATCGTTAAGAACCTTACCGATTACGGTGCGTTCGTTGACCTTGGTGGCGTAGACGGTCTTCTACACATCACTGACATGGCTTGGAAGCGCGTTAAGCACCCAAGTGAAATCGTGAATGTTGGTGACGAAATCAACGTTAAAGTACTTAAGTTCGACAAAGAGAAGCAGCGTGTTTCTCTTGGCATGAAGCAAATGGGCAACGATCCATGGCAAGAAATTGCTTCTCGTTACCCAGAAGGTACTAAGATCAACGGTCAGGTTACTAACCTTACTGACTACGGCTGCTTCGTTGAAATCGAAGACGGCGTTGAAGGTCTTGTACACGTTTCTGAAATGGATTGGACTAACAAGAACATCCACCCATCTAAAGTTGTTAACCTAGGTGACACTGTAGATGTAATGGTTCTTGAAATTGACGAAGAGCGTCGTCGTATTTCTCTAGGTCTTAAGCAGTGCATTGCTAACCCTTGGGAAACATTTGCTGAGTCACACGAAAAAGGTGACAAAGTGTCTGGTAAGATCAAGTCAATCACTGACTTCGGTATCTTCATCGGTCTTGACGGCGGCATCGACGGTCTAGTTCACCTTTCTGACATCAGCTGGAACAAGTCTGGTGAAGACGCGGTTCGCGACTACAAGAAAGGCGACGAAATCTCTGCAGTTGTACTTCAAGTCGACCCAGAGCGTGAGCGTATCTCTCTTGGCGTTAAGCAAATCGAAGAAGATCCTTTCAACAAGTATCTGACAGATAACAAGAAAGGTGCTATCGTTACTGGTACAGTAACAGCAGTTGATGCGAAAGGCGTTACTGTAAACCTAGCTGAAGAAGTTGACGGCTACATCCGCGTTGCAGATCTTGCTGTAGAGCGTGTTGAAGACGCAACAGAAGTAGCAAGCGTTGGTGATAGCATCGAAGCGAAGTTCATGGGCGTTGACCGTAAGAACCGCACTGTTAACCTATCTGTTAAAGCGAAAGATCAGGCTGACGAAAAAGAAGCTATCGATAAAGTTAACCAGCAAGAAGATGTTGGTTTCGCTAACGCGATGGCAGAAGCATTTAAAGCTGCTAAAGGCGAATAATGCTTTTGTGGGTGTGCACATGCACACCCAATTCGCGATAGCTGTTTAAACAATAATATTGACAATGAGGTTAAGCATGACCAAGTCTGAATTAATTGAACGGCTCGCGGATCAAGCGCGTCATATTCCGGCGAAGGAACTCGAACTGGCTATAAAAGAACTTCTAGAGCAAATGGCGCAAACTCTTCAGAAGGGTGAGCGTATTGAAATTAGAGGTTTTGGCAGTTTCTCTCTTCACTACCGCGCTCCACGCGTAGGTAGAAACCCAAAAACGGGTGAAACGGTGAAACTTGACGGTAAATATGTACCGCATTTCAAGCCTGGGAAAGAGCTTCGCGAAAGGGTAGACGCCTCAATCGCATAATGCATTTTAAAAGCCGCTGATAAGCGGCTTTTTTGTGTCCGCTGCCTTATTGTTATTTAGCAAAATTCAATAATCTATTTGCCTTAGCTAGAATAAGGTGTTCGTTATTGCTGATATACTTTCGTTTAATTTTTGGTACCTATTGACCCCAACTCGAATAGGGTTATATATTGTTCAAATAATAATAAACGGTATTCATAGAAGTAATGTCAGCCGGCGACGAACAAGCAATAATTAAACAATACCAGCCGCTCATTCGCGCGTTAATTCCTTATGAACAACAAAACAAGCTGTTAGAAGGAATTAACAAGTTTTCGAAGCGTCTACCTAGTAGTGTTCGAAAAGTAGTAAAAGAGGAGGTTGTTCGATTAACGTCGTTAACCGACGCACCTGCTGATAACTCTGCCTTCGCTCAATTCCCCGTCATGAAATTCAAGCACTTCGGCGTTCAAATGCACCTTGATAAAGTTGGCGCGCAGATACTCAAAAACGAAACATCACTTTATCAAGACAGATATACGGTAGGCGTGTTTGAGTCAGTAATGAACTCAGACTTCTATCAAAACCAAATAAAAAAAGAACAGTTCAAAAAAATTGTCGATGCTTTTAATGTTGAGAGCCAATCGTTTACTGATATAGATTTCGGCGATGACATTGCTATTCGCCCTAACTTCACTATTTCTTCCCCCGATTTTGAAAAAGGTCGCCATTGTTCAATCAGTTCGATGTCTCACAAAGGGATAGCCGTCGAGACTAAAAGGCCGCCTAACGCTTCTACCGGCGACATCATTACGTTTACTATTCCTGAAGTAAAAGGGCTTACCAAAGAGCCCACGGAAATAACGCTTGAACTAGAGTCGGTAAAATACAACAAGCACTTAGGAAAGTATGAGACATCGTTTGTCTTTCTAGATGATGTGGACAAAGGCTTTCTTGCTACGTTGAAACGCTATGTAGCAATTACCGCCTATAAACAACCGCTACAAAGAGATCTGGAAATAGAACGCGCCATGCAAGAACTTGAACGCGACCGAATACTTGAAAATAGCCCCTGGTTGCCCGTGTTTCTCGCGCCTGAGAAGAAGTCGCTTAAGCCAATTATTGCCCTGTTTACCAAAGCCAATGTCGAGCATAACGACGCCGAAAAACTCTTGGCTAGCCTACAAGATAAGCCTATCTTCGCGACGTTAGTTGACGAGCTGCGCAAGTATAATGAAGCGTATGTCTTTCATGGCAACATCAAAACCAAAAACGGTAACGTTCAAATAACAGCGACGCACAGACAACTGCTGGCATTAAAGCAGCTTAACGCGTTGGTTTATCTTCTTGCCAAAAGTGGCGACTTCATTTGTACCCATTGTCGACTTGATAGCGTGACGCGAGAAGATAAACAAAAAGCGTTTGCTATTCACGATATTGCCAGTAAAGAATTTGAGCAACTGGCGCAGATCTCCCATGTTCTTTACTGTAAAGACGTGTCTGCTTATCTTATTAATCTGACCCTTTCAGCAAAATGCGATTTCAAACCCTTGTCAAAAACTTTGAGGGCTAGCGGCAATAATTGGCGAATTGATTATGTTATGGAAGAGGATTTAGATAGACGTAGTGAGACACGTTACATTATTGATAAACCTGCCTCTATTAAAGTTGGACTGCTGACATCGATTGATGCGCGGGTTGCTGATCTAAGTGCAAGTGGAATGAAGTTGATCGTTGCACCGAAAAGTGAGCTACAAAAGGAAATTCGTGTTTCAGTACCGGAACTGAAAATTAAAGGTGAAAAATATAAGGTTGTGCACTACCAAGCGGAAACGGGCGTGGTGAGGTTGTGCCTTGTTGAAGATACACGTAAGGCTAAAGTGAGCTTGAGCGTCGATCATATGGTTGAAGAAAATACCGCGTATTTCAAAGTAAGAGATATTGCGCGAATTCAACGCTCAACTCACCGTTATATCTGGGAATTGGCGGTTAGGCATATGCCGTCTTTATCGGTACTATGTGTGATGAACCGCTTCACGTTAGACAGGCTCAAAACGGTGTATCAAAGTGACGCATCTGACGACCTTTATCCTTTTTCGCGCACTCAAAATATTATCCCACTGCACGGCTTTTTTGCAGACAAAGGGCAGGCTAAGCCCAAGTCACAAATTCTAGAGGCGATGTTCAAAGAAACATCTGAACAAGCGTTAGTGGTTCACTGTGTTAGAAAGAGCGACAGCCGTTTAGTGTATATAAAAGAACGCGACTTCCTTTTTTCTAAGTTGCGAACACAGATAAAAACTCAGTTAGATGAAGAAAAAATACATCTCAGCGCCACAGATGTCACTGCTATCCGGTGTCACGGTGCGATAACGCCGTTAACTAAGAAGCGTCTTGCCCAGCTATCAAAGCTAGACAAAGCCATGTATGACAAGCTCGAAACGATGCAGGCGGGTTATACACACTGTATTTTTATTACTAATATGTCAGCCCTTCACCACGATTTAGTAGTAGACAACCTTATTGCCAAACCCCAACGTCAGGATCTAGAAAGCGAAGGCGCGGCTTAATGCCAGAGCCTTCTGAGTGGGCAAATATCAATGCGGATTAATGGTATAACATCATTTCACTTACGCTTTTAGTGTTATCTCTTTTCGCATTTTGCTATTCTTGTAAATAAATCAACAAAAAAGGGTTGAGTGTTGAAAGGGATCCTAACGTTTCTTATCATTTTGGTGCTGCTCGCGATCGCGTTTGTCATTGGCTCACAAAATGAAGCGCAAGTAACAGTTAATTATTTAATTGCTCAGGCGAATCTTCGCTTATCGACGTTAATAGCGATAACACTTTCAATAGGCGTTGGTATTGGTATTTTGGTAATGCTAATGAGCTGGCTAAAATTGCGTGTTCAACTGATGTCTGCGCAGTCAAAAATACAGAGTCTGGAACAAGAACACTAATGCTCGAACTGCTGTTTCTCCTTTTGCCTGTTGCGGCAGGTTACGGTTGGATAATGGGCCGAAATAGTGTCCGTCAAGCGCAGCGAAAGCAGTCTAGCATTCTATCTAGGCATTATTACAAGGGGCTAAACTTCCTTCTCTCAGACCAACCTGATAAAGCAGTCGATACGCTAATCAAAATGATTAACGTGAATAGCGATACAGTAGAGACGCATATCGCGATGGGGAGCTTTTTCCGTCACCGAGGCGAAATAGACCGCGCAATTAAAGTCCACCAGAATTTAGTTAGCCGTGATGAGCTCCAGCCGGCTCAACGAGAAAATGCACTGAGGGAGCTTGGTCACGACTACACACAAGCAGGCTTTCTAGAGCGTGCTGAAAATGCTTTTCTTCAACTGCTTAACAGCGATAAACACTACCTTGTAGCTCAACAGCAACTTTTCAGTATCTACCAGACCACGAAAGAGTGGGAAAGAGCCATAGAATTAGCTGAACGTATGGTGCAATGTCATGGTGATAATGATGATTTGTGCGAGCGCCTTGCACACTTTTATTGTGAACAAGCATCGGTTGAGTTGAAGAACGATAGCCAAGGGGCGGCATTGACCTTATTACAAAAAGCGGTAAACGCCGACGAACATGCGGTGAGGCCGTGGCTTATGTTAGGTGATATAGCGCTTGATCAAAAACGCTTTACTGATGCCAACGCGTACTTTACGCAAGTGGCCGAACGCGATATCAATTGGTTTAGCGAAGCCGTACCTCGTTTGGAAAAAATTGCTGAAGAAACTGACGACTGGGAAAGTTTTCAGAAGAACTTAGAAGCACATTGGCAGGAGTGTGCTACGTCCTATTTAGCCATGGTTGATGTGCTTATGAAGCGCGGTGAAACGGCACAGGCGGCTGAGTACTTACTTGAGCAACTTCGCAAACGCCCGACTATGCGCGGCTTTAAAACCCTTATGGGGCTTTACATTGACCAGCTTTCAGATAAAACCACGGCTGATAGCTTACGCTTACTTAAAGAATTGGTGGAAAAGCAAATGTTGCAGCGCCCGAAATACCGCTGTGGCAGCTGTGGCTTTTCCGGTCGAAAATTATATTGGTTATGCCCTAGCTGTAAAAAGTGGGGCGTAGTAAAACCTATCAAAGGGCTAGACGGAGAATAAAAGAACATGCATGACCCACGCGTTATTGTTGCATTAGACTATGACAATAAAGACACTGCATTGGCGTTTGTTGATAAATTAGATTCAAGCTTGTGCAAGCTAAAAGTGGGCAAGGAAATGTTCACCTTATTTGGACCAGAATTCGTAAAAGCGCTAATCGCTAAAGGCTTTGACGTTTTCTTAGATCTTAAATTCCATGACATTCCAAATACTGTAGCGAAAGCATGTAAAGCAGCGGCGGAGCTGGGTGTATGGATGGTGAACGTACATGCATCGGGCGGCCTACCTATGATGCAAGCAGCTAAAGAGGCGATTGCAACAAGCAGCAACCCTCAAACTAAACTTATTGCGGTTACCGTTCTTACCAGCATGGATGAAGCGCAGTTGGCGGATGTAGTAAGCGGTGTGACACCAGAGCAACAAGTGCTGCGTCTGGCGGCACTAACAGAAAAAGCAGGATTAGACGGCATTGTCTGCTCAGCGCAGGAAGCCAGCGCATTACGCGAAAAACACAGCGACGATTTTCTGCTAGTTACACCAGGTATTCGCCCAGTAGGCGCAGATGCTGGTGATCAAAAGCGCGTCATGACGCCTCCCGATGCTATGAAAGCTGGCGTGAGCTATTTAGTTATGGGAAGACCTATCACTAAAGCGGAAGATCCTATTGCCGTACTGAAAGCAGTAAACGCATCAATAAACGGTTAGACTTATTTCAAATACAAAAAAGCTCGGATGTGATGTTCACATACCGAGCTTTTTTATTCCGATATTCTTATTCAAGGGTATGGCCACAGCCCTACCCGAGACTAATATTTAGAAATTATTCGCCTTTAAGCGCTACTTCAGCTGGTGTATAGGTAAGGCCTAGTTCTTCACCTAGCGCGTCAACCACAGCTTTGTACGTTACCTTACCTTCGTGCACGTTTAGACCGTTAAGCAAGTGCTTGTCTTCTAGCATCGCTTTCGCAGGGCCTTTGTTTGCAAGGGCTAAGCCGAATGGCAATGTGGCATTGTTAAGTGCCATTGTAGAAGTACGCGCAACGCCACCTGGCATGTTTGCAACACAGTAGTGAACCACGTCATCAACAATATAAACTGGGTCTTGGTGTGTTGTTGCTTTAGATGTTTCAAAGCATCCGCCTTGGTCGATAGCAACGTCAACAAGTACTGAACCAGGCTTCATTGCCTTAATCTGTTCGCGAGTAAGAAGCTTCGGAGCTGCAGCGCCAGGAATAAGTACCGCACCAACAACAAGATCAGCTTTTGAAGAGTAGTGCTCAATAGCGTCAACGGTAGAGTAAACCGTTTTTACTTGTCCGTTAAAGATATCATCGATTTGACGAAGACGAGGAAGCGAGCGGTCAAGAATAGTAACGTCAGCACCAAGGCCTAGTGCCATTTTTGCTGCGTTAGTACCAACAACACCACCGCCGATAACCAGTACTTTACCTGGTGCTACACCCGGAACGCCACCAAGAAGTGTACCGCTACCGCCGTGTGCTTTTTCAAGGTAGTGCGCGCCAGCTTGAACCGACATACGGCCAGCTACTTCACTCATTGGTGCGAGTAGTGGAAGCCCACCGCGGTCGTCAGTCACTGTTTCATATGCGATACACGTTGCACCAGATTCAACAAGCAGCTTTGTTTGCGTAGGATCAGGCGCTAAATGTAGGTAGGTGTATAGTGTCTGGCCTTTACGAAGCATTTTGCACTCGTTAGGCTGAGGCTCTTTAACTTTTACGATCATTTCTGCTTCAGCAAACACTTGCTCAGCCGTTGATGCAATGGCTGCGCCTGCTTCGACATACATTTCGTTAGTGAAACCTATTGCTTCACCTGCGTTCGTTTCTACTAAAACGCTGTGACCGTGGCTAACAAACTCTTTTACAGCTGCTGGCGTCAAGCCAACACGGTATTCGTGGTTCTTAATTTCTTTTGGTACACCAACTAACATGTATAGTCCTCAATCTTATAGTGAGCTTCTAAGCGGCTCTGGTTGAACTTTTGATAAATAGTGTTCGGCTTTGAAGCACGTGAACATATTTGCGGAGTATACGTGATAAAAAAACGAACTATCTGCTGAAGAATGGGCGTTTGTAGCATATAATTCTCCTAAAAGATGCTTTTAAGATATTTTATATGCTGGTAAAGACACCAAAACACCTAGACCGAATAGACAGGAATATCCTGGTACAGTTACAGAAAAACGGGCGTATATCAAACGTCGAACTTGCTAAAGAAGTGGGATTAAGCCCCAGCCCTTGTCTTGAGAGAGTTAAGAGGCTGGAGGCTCAGGGCTATATAAAAGGATATCATGCTGTCGTTGACCCAGAAAAGCTCGGCGCAGCTATGCTTGTGTTCGTAGAGATTACGTTAACGAAAACATCGGTAGATATCTTTGCAGAATTTTCTGCTGCGGTAAAACTGCATGACGATATACAAGAATGTCACCTGGTGTCCGGAGATTTTGACTTCCTTCTTAAAGCACGCGTTGCAGATATGGGAAGTTATAGGAAATTATTAGGTGATACTTTACTGCGCTTGCCCGGAGTGAGTGAGTCGCGGACGTACGTTGTGATGGAAGAAGTAAAAAGTACATCGTCGCTGCGCATTAATTTGAAGTAATGAAAGCGTGGCTCAATAGCGTGGTTTTGTGGTAGGCTGTGCAAAAATACAGTGTTTGTGTTTTACCAAAGGATTAACAGCACGCTAAAGCACAGGGTAGGGGATGGGTGTATTAATTCAGTTATGCGCTCAGTAACTTACCAAAAAGTAAATCAATAATAATTATGTAGGAATAGCAAAGAGTTCGCTAAGCTCTTTGTTGCGGTTAGTACTGCGGTTACCGCATAGCGTAAAAAGCTATCTGCGGTTAATACATGCGATGGAAATTGAAGGTTTTTTAGGGTTATGGCGCGATTAACAGGGGTTCAGCGAGTGTGGGAAGCAGGTATGATTATCGCCTGTGTTTTCGCCTTCTTCTTATTGCTGGCACTAGCATCTTTTCATCCAGGAGACCCAGGTTGGAGTCAGGCTGGATTACAACTCGACGTTCACAACTGGGTTGGAGCAACAGGGGCGTGGGTCGCTGATCTTCTGCTATTCTCATTTGGTTTTTTAGCGTATTTGCTGCCTTTCGGCTCCGCCTTCTTAGGGTGGTTTCTATTCCAACACATTAAAGAACTCGATGAATTCGATTACCTTACTATTGGATTAAGAATTATCGGTGGGCTGTTGATGGCCCTCGGTGCAACGGGCATCGCCAGTATAAATTTTGACGACATTTACAACTTTTCAGCCGGCGGATTTGTTGGCGACGTAATTAGTTCAGCGCTAGTGCCTTACTTCAATACCGCTGGCACAATTTTGCTACTTCTTTGTTTCTTCTGTACGGGCTTTACCTTACTAACGGGTATTAGCTGGCTCACTATTATCGACAGGTTAGGTGAAGGTACGCTGTGGTTAGGACGTAAGACCCTTTCAGCGCCTCAGAGTTTGTTAGCATTTGAAATGCCGCGACTAGCCCTAGCTAACAAATCGTCTAATCAAAGTGGCGACGAAGGTGCAGAGCTAGATATTACCAGTATGCGCGCTGAACCTTTGGCTTCTACTGCACAGACAAAACCATCACAGACACAGAAAACTACGCCATTACGCAGTGAGCCTACCTTTAGCATTGACGATGTAGATGATGAGCCGCCGTTTTATACCTATGACGGAGACAAGTCTGTTCAATCTAATCCCAACGATACTGTAAACGCCGAGGAAGACGATGCGACATCAAGTACAGATGTAGATGCAGCTGAGACGAAAAAGTCGTCGTTCTCATTGTCAGGTATGCGTAGTGCGGTTACTGGTAGCTTTAAAGACAAAGTGGGTTTGGGTAAATCGAGCCAAGATGACTCAGTTCAGTCAGAAGATGATAGCAGTCAACATGAGCATAAACACCAAGCACAGCAAAGTCCGCATATTAACTTTGACGACTTAGAAGAGTTTGATGAAGACTTGCCTTACGAAACTGGAAGCAAGCCAATAACTTCTGCAAATAACAGCGCGCCATCTGTTGAAGGTAGCGAACCAAATACGGAAACGCTACAGTCGCAAACTGTTGAAACTCAGGGAGCGAGTCAAGGTGCTAACCAAGCATTTACGCCTGCTGCACTAGGTGCCAAACCCGTGAAGGCGAGGGCAGGTGAGTTAGACCCTGATTTACCACCTATGCCGTCCTTTGATTTACTTGAACGTGCCGACAAACATGAAAACCCGCTTACGCCAGAAGAGATTGAAGGTATTTCTCGTTTGGTAGAGGAAAAACTGGCTGACTTTAACATTGAAGCGACGGTGGTTGGCGTGTTCCCAGGCCCTGTTATTACCCGGTTTGAGCTTGATTTAGCACCTGGGGTAAAAGTGAGCAAGATCTCAGGACTGTCGAAAGACTTAGCCCGCGCTATGTCAGCTATCTCGGTGCGTGTAGTGGAAGTTATTCCGGGTAAGTCAGTAATTGGCTTAGAACTGCCGAATAAAAAACGTGAAATGGTGCGGCTGAGCGAAGTTATTAGCTGCGATACTTTTCAGTCTAATAAATCACCATTAACCATGGTGTTGGGCGCTGATATTTCAGGGCAGCCAGTGGTGGTCGATTTAGCCAAAATGCCTCACCTTTTGGTTGCAGGTACTACAGGTTCAGGTAAATCTGTAGGTGTGAACGTTATGATTCTTAGTCTGCTTTATAAGAGCACGCCAGAAGATGTTCGCATGATCATGATTGATCCGAAAATGCTTGAGCTTTCGGTGTACGAAGGTATACCTCACTTGCTTGCTGAAGTGGTTACCGACATGAAAGAAGCCGCCAATGCCCTTCGTTGGTGCGTGGGTGAGATGGAGCGTCGTTATCGTCTAATGAGCGCTCTTGGCGTGCGTAACCTAAAGGGCTATAACGCGAAAGTAGAAGAAGCTATTGCTAATGGCACACCAATAAAGGACCCACTGTGGAAGAATGAAGAAAGTATGGATGCTGAAGCGCCTGACTTAGCCAAACTTCCTGCTATCGTGGTAGTGGTCGATGAATTTGCCGACATGATGATGATAGTGGGCAAAAAAGTAGAAGAGCTTATTGCACGTATCGCGCAGAAAGCACGTGCTGCGGGCATCCATCTTATCCTTGCCACACAGCGTCCATCTGTAGATGTTATTACAGGTCTGATCAAGGCCAACATTCCAACCCGTTGTGCATTCCAAGTTTCTAGTAAAATAGACTCAAGAACCATTCTAGACCAACAAGGCGCAGAAACTTTGCTAGGGATGGGTGACATGCTTTATCTGCCTCCTGGTAGCCCTGTGCCAACCCGTGTTCACGGTGCATTTGTGGATGATCACGAAGTACATGCTGTAGTTGCAGACTGGCAGAAACGTGGTGAGCCTGAATACATTGACGAGATCCTGAATGGCGAAGCGACGGCTGAAGTCTTATTGCCAGGCGAACAGCCTGAAGGTGAGGATCAAGAATTTGATGCCTTCTATGATGAAGCCGTGGCGTTTGTTACTGAAACACGTCGAGCTAGTGTGTCGAGCGTGCAGCGTAAGTTTAGAATTGGTTACAATCGGGCCGCGCGCTTGGTTGAACAAATGGAAATGAGTGGTGTCGTAAGTGCACAGGGGCATAACGGGAACCGTGAGGTTCTTGCACCGCCGCCCCACAAAGAATAACGAATGGATTGAATAAATGAATAAAGCAGTTTCGGTTTATTTTGTGAGTGCATTGGTAACGGCAGGTACAGCAATGAATGCTGCTAACGCTGCGGTAGAATTAGGTACTACAGGTTCAAATATAGGCAACAACAATGCTCACGAGGTTGTCAGTGCTCATCACGCTAATCAGGCTAATGCCACAGTAAACACCAGTCAGCCCAAAACTTCATCGCTTATCAATGATTCTGCGAGTACGTCACTGCAGGCGTTGTTAAGCAATATGAAGCAGTTTCGCGCAAGTTTTGCGCAAACAGTAGTCGATGCACAGCAAAATGTCGTTCACGAAGCACAAGGCACGCTGACCATGACCCGCCCTAATAAGCTTCGCTGGGAAACAACGTTTCCTGATGAAACCCTTTTGGTTGCCGATGGCGAAGCGGTTTGGAATGTGGATACCTTTGTAGAGCAGGTGACAGTCCTATCTCAAGACAATGCGATTAAAGATAACCCTATTGTTTTGCTTACATCGACAGATGAAGCAACGTGGTCAAAGTTCTCTATCAGTCAATTAAATAGCGGTTCATCGGCTTTAAAACCTGAAAAGGGCGCGGCAGACAACATCAATGGTGTTAGTGCAATAAAAAGCTACCAAATCACGCCTAAAGAACAAGGCGGCCAAATCGCAACGCTTACATTAACCTTTAACCAAGACAGTGAACTCGCTTCGCTCAATATGCTCGATGCGCAACAGCAAATCAGCACTTTGGTGTTCAGTAATATTGAAGCGCGTTTTCCAGTGCCCGCTGATACGTTCTCAGTTGATATTCCAGACAGCTTCATAATTGATGACCAGCGTTAATCAAGATTTCGCGCCCCTCGCGGCGCGAATGCGCCCGGTCACCATAGAGCAGTACAGCGGTCAAGAACACTTACTTGGCGAAGGTAAGCCTCTTCGTAAAATGTTAGAGGCGGGTCACTGCCATTCTATGATTTTGTGGGGTCCACCTGGTACCGGTAAAACTACCCTTGCCGAACTCATTGCTCAATACACCAACGCATCTGTATTGCGTATTTCTGCGGTTACCTCTGGGGTAAAAGACATCAGAGCCGCCATGGATACGGCTGAAGAAAACGCCCGTTATAACCAGCGAACCTTGTTGTTTGTTGACGAAGTACACCGATTCAACAAAAGTCAGCAGGACGCGTTTCTTCCATTTGTTGAGTCTGGCGTTGTTACCTTTATTGGCGCAACGACAGAGAATCCCTCGTTCGAATTAAATAAAGCGCTTTTATCTCGTGTACGTGTTTATGTGCTAAAGACACTCGAACACGAAGCACTGTCAGAATTGATTGATAGAGCGCTGAGCGATACTGAAAAAGGTCTGGGTGACAGAGCCCTTGGTATTGAAGAAACAGCCAGAAACGCGCTTATTGATTTAAGTGGCGGCGACGCACGTCGTCTTCTCACCTATTTAGAGCTTGCTGCCGACTTCACCGGAGCAAACGAAATAACCGTAAGCGATGTTGAGCATGCGGTAGGCGAAAAAGTTGCTAGTTACGACAACAAAGGAGACACCTTCTACGACCTAATCTCCGCGTTTCATAAATCTGTTAGAGGCTCAGATCCAGACGCAGCCCTTTACTGGTACGCAAGAATTCTTGATGGCGGGGGAGATGCGCTGTATGTAGGAAGACGTCTACTTGCTATCGCGTCTGAAGACATTGGTAATGCCGACCCAAGGGCGATGCAGCTCTGTATTAATGCCTGGGACACGTTTCACCGAGTAGGACCTGCAGAGGGCGAGCGCGCTATTGCTCAAGCTGCGGTATATTGTGCATTAGCTGCAAAAAGTAACGCGGTATATATGGCGTTTAACGAAGCAAAAGCATTGGCGCGTAAAACCTCTGATGCACCTGTTCCCATGCATTTACGCAATGCGCCTACGTCTCTTATGAAAGAGCTCGGTCATGGCGACGGTTACCGCTATGCGCACAACGAGCCAAATGCCTTTGCGGCGGGTGAATCTTACTTCCCTGAAAGCCTAACTGGTACACGCTTATATAATCCCAACGAGCGCGGCTTAGAAAAAGCCCTAAAAGCCAAACGCGATTTTCTCGATTCACTTAATGCGAGAAGCAACAATAAAAGGTAAAGTTGCAGACATGTAACTCAACTAGTTCAGATTATATGAATTAGTTAATAAAAAAATGCGCTAGGGAGTTTTCGTGCCTCAAGGGTTAGCTTTGTATTGTTTTATTGCCGCTGGCGGTGCGACCGGCGCCTGTTTACGCTATTTTGTTACCACAAGTGTTGATTCCTTATTTGGAAAACACATGCCGTTTGGTACACTAACGGTGAATGTGGTCGGGTCGTTTGCACTCGCATTACTGTACGGTTTTATCGAACGTCATGATTTAAGCGACTCTCCTTACCGAGCGCTTATCGGTGTAGGGCTATTAGGTGCCTTTACTACATTCTCAACATTTTCCGTTGAAACCTTAACTTTATTAGAAAACGGGTTGTGGCTTAAAGCCGCAGCAAATGTATTTCTTAACGTTGGCGCTTGCCTAATAGCAGGTTGGCTAGCCATTCAATTGATGAAAGGATAATTAGAAACACATGTTAGATCCAAAGTGTTTGCGAAGCGATATAGAACAAACAGCTAAGCGATTAGCTGCCCGTGGTTTTAACCTCGATGTAGCAGCTTTCAGTTCGCTTGAAGAAAAAAGAAAAACACTTCAGTCCAGAACACAGGATCTGCAAAACGAGCGTAACGTACGAAGTAAATCCATTGGTAAAGCAAAAGCGCAGGGCGAAGATATTGCACCGCTATTGGCTGAAGTGGGTAAGCTTGGTGACGAGCTTGACGCCGCTAAAGCGGAACTTAGCGAACTGTTGGAAGAAATTAACACCCTTACGCAAGGCATTCCTAATTTGCCACACGAGTCTGTACCAGCGGGTAAAGACGAAGATGACAATGTTGAGATTTCTCGATGGGGCGAACCACGCACGTTTGATTTTGAAGTTAAAGATCATGTTGATGTGGCTGAAGGCTTAAACAACGGCTTAGATTTCGCTACCGCAAGTAAGCTTACGGGAAGCCGCTTTGTAGTGATGCGCGGCGATATTGCTCGCCTAAATCGTGCAATTGCTCAGTTCATGCTAGATACCCATACACAAGAGCATGGCTACCAAGAGATGTATGTGCCTTACTTGGTTAACGCTGACAGCCTTTATGGCACAGGCCAGCTGCCTAAGTTTGGTGAAGACCTATTTCACACCAAGCCAGCAACCGAAGAAGGACAGGGGCTTAGCCTAATTCCAACGGCGGAAGTTCCGCTAACTAATATTGCACGCGATGAAATATTAGATGCGAAATCACTGCCTGTGAAAATGACTGCGCATACGCCTTGCTTCCGCTCAGAAGCTGGTTCGTACGGTCGTGATACCCGTGGCCTTATTCGTCAGCATCAGTTCGATAAGGTAGAACTTGTACAGTTAGTTAAGCCGGAAGAGAGCTTTGACGCGCTAGAAGCACTTACAGGACACGCAGAAGTTATTCTTCAAAAGCTAGAATTACCGTACCGCAAAGTGTTGCTTTGTACTGGTGATATGGGCTTTGGCGCATGTAAAACGTACGATCTTGAAGTATGGCTACCTGCGCAAAATACCTATCGTGAAATTTCTTCATGTTCAAACATGTTGGATTTCCAAGCACGACGCATGCAGGCTAGGTTCCGTAACCCAGAAACGAATAAAACTGAACTTCTTCACACATTGAATGGTTCTGGTTTAGCGGTAGGGCGTACGCTTGTTGCTATTTTAGAGAACAATCAGCAGGCAGACGGAAGCGTTAAGATTCCAAAGACGCTTGTGCCTTACATGGCAGGGCAAGAAGTGATTAAGGCTTCTTAGCGAGCTATTTTTTGGGCACATGAACTGAGCCCCGCCTCAAAACAGAGCCTTTTATAAGCTAAAACATACAAAATCCGACATTGCATTCAGTGTCGGATTCTTTCATTCTCCACCCCGTGTAAAGTCGCAGGTTGAATGGAGGTATTACTGTTCGCTTCGAATAAGCGTTAACTAAAACGATGAGCTACCACGTGAACGTGGTGGCTCTTTTTTGTGTTACTTCCCTTATAATTTCTGTACCTTGAAGCGAGTACAAACTCATAGGCTTTCTTACATGTGCGGATTTATACAGCGTATTACTGACTCACCTGACGTTATTGCGCTACTTGAAGAAGTCGGGCTTACACAAACCATTCCGCTTTTTGTCAATGAATCTTCCACAAGCAATGTTATTAACTTTTATCCTGCGTTTGGACATGTGCCTGAACGACAAATTACCAATTTAATTGTATCTGGTGATAGCACCATCGATGCTACATGGTGGTTTGATGCTAAGCCCGTTGGCGACACGTTAGAGGTTGGCAACAGAACCACATTCAATGCCCGTAATTTAGAAAGCCCTTATTGGAGCAAGTTCATTCGTGAACGACGCGCTGTGGTTGTCGCAACTGCAGTAGGGGAGTCAAACCCACTTGGTAAAGGAAAAGCGCACTATTTAATGAAACCGGCTACTGGTGCATTGCTCATTGGCGCGGTATACCGGCGGTTTAGTAATGGCCTATTTTCCTGTGCAGTAGTGACGCGCCCACCCGTAGAGGGGTTTAGTCAGTATCATGAAAAATCCATTCCTTGCTTTCTTCCACATAATGCACATGCGATAAATGCGTGGTTAGCGGCTGACACACAAGGCTCATTGAACAATGAGGTAGAATATATTTTGAATAATCCTCGTGTTTATACCGATCTTGAAGTCACGCGAGTAAAGACGTTTAAAAGCGCCGAGGCAATCGGTGAGGTTAATGTGTTAAAAGCTGACGAAAACCGCTAACTTTTACTTATAAGCGAGTAGGAGAAGGCGGCAATGACAACAGCCGCCTGTGACAATCTAACTACTAAATAACGTTTTATTTAAGGTAGGAAAGCAAGGTTTCTTCGTCCGCGCCTAAAACATTCTTTTTCACTTCTTTGTCGACGACGTCTGAACATTGAGATGACATTCCGCTTCTCAATTTACCAAGAAATCTAGGCCCACTAATAATATCTATCGAGCCCAATGCACCTCGTTTACGCTCACCATCTAGCCAGTCAGCAATATCACTAGCAAATCGTTCATCTTCGAGTTCGGCAGCATCTTTTCGATTCATGCTATCAACGCCTGGTACTTGCGAAGCGGGAGCCGATTGTCTGCCGGGTTTATCTGTATAAATGTCTTGGTCACTCGCGCCACTAAACTCGTTGTGCCACTTTTTTACTTCAACAAGTGCACTTCCGTGGTTGGTATAGGTGTAAGCTGTGGCGTCGTCGTGGTTGGCCACAATTACGTAGTGTTTTTGAACTGTCATACAGCCTCCTATGTCCATTTATGTAAAACATTCACGTTTATGGTGTTCGGTAAAAGGCAAGTATGAAAAATATGCCTGAAACCCGAGATAAAACGCCAATGTAGGAGGGGAGTTGCAATATCAACACCAAGGCTAAAACAGTTAACAATAGGGTGGCTCTTCTGATAGCTACCTTAAATCGGGTCTCAACCCGTGAAGCAAATCAACAAGTGCTTTTAGCAGAAGGCTAGCCGGGGGCGCTAGCACTTTAAATATAATGTGCGATCGCCTTTACAAGCACTTCGCAGGTTTAGGTAACCCTGCCAGTTTGGTGGCTTGCTTAGCCGGGCCTTTTTTAAAGAGTCGCTGCAGGTAGCGGCTATTACCTTTTTCTGGCCCAAACTTATTGGCCATAGCTTTCACCAAAGCACGAACCGCTGGGCTGGTTTCGTACTCTTCATAGAATGTGCGTACGAAGCGCACCACTTCCCAGTGGGCTTCGGTTAATTCAATGTTCTCTTCTTGCGCCAGCAACTCAACCATACCTTCTTCCCAAAGGGTATAGTCGAGTAAATACCCGGCTTTGTCTGTAGGGATTGCTTGCCCTTTATAATTGAAGCTATAGGTTTCTTGTGTCATGAAAGGGGTATCCAGTGCTGATTTTTTGCTGATATTGCAGCAAGTTCTTTGTGGGAAATTGGATTAAAATGTTCGGGAAGATTTGCGCCCCTGGTATCCGCATCTGTACTCAAGAACGACAGGTTAAGCGTTGGTTTGTCTTTTGCCGTGCCTTTTGTCGTACTCTCTACCGTGCTTTTTACCGTATTGGCCAGCCGCTCAAAAAACGCGGTGTTTAATGCAGGGGCATAAACGCCATCACCAACAAATACAACATAAGTAGAAGTCGATTGCTCATAAGTGGCTTCAATAAGCTGTTTGTATTCAGTGCTCAAAATTGGCGTTGAAATAATAATAAGCATTAGAATGTCACCACATGATCTACGCTTTGGATAAGCGTGACCTTTTCTTCTGGGGTTATCCACTCACAGTCTAACTCATCAACTAAACTGTTATTTGAAAGAACCTGCTCAATGTCGTAGGTATCTGCACTTGCTTTACACACAAAGCATTCTTCGATATCGAAAAACGGCATGCTAGCTAAACGTTTGGTGTGATTTTTTAGTCCTTTGGTAGACGCTGCCTTAACAAGCTGCAGTACACCTTGGCTTTCAAAAAGCACTTTAACATCGTGCCCATAGTTTGTTGCAGCAAGCGCAAAATCTAAACCGTCTTGGCTTTTAGCATTGGAAAAAGGGCTTTGCGTAAACCTAATAAGTAGTTGCGCCATTAGAATTGTACCAACCTGTTGCAATCATGGAGCGCAGTGAAGAATTCGCCCAAGCCAGCTTGCTCGAAAGGCGCGGTTAAGTTGGCCTGAGACAACCCATTCTCTTTCGCCTCTAACTCACTAACAATACCTCGCTTAACGGCGGCGGTAATGCATACTAGTAATTTCACGTTGTGTTCAGTCGCTAGAGTCTTCCAGCTATCAAGTACGAACAGCTCGTCACCCGTCTTTAGCATTAAGTTATTAGTGTGGTGTACACCTTCGCTATAAAAGAAAACGTTGTTTATTACATCACCATTATCGATTACACCTTGTGCAAAGGAGAGGGCGCGTAACGCTGTATCGCCTTGAAACGGTGATGATGTGATAAGTATTGAATATTCTGCCATACAAATAAAAACACCCCGGTTAAGGGGTGTTTATCTTTTCAACCTTTAACGCTGTTTTAATCGTCGCCGCCAAATGCACCTAGAAGGTGAAGGATAGACGTGAACAAGTTGTATATGTTCAAGTATAGCGAAACTGTTGCACGAATGTAGTTTGTTTCACCACCGTGGATGATACGACTTGTATCAAACAAGATGAAACCTGACATAATAAACACAATCGCTGCACTGATTGCTAAGCTTACCGCTGGAACTGCGAAAAAGATGTTCGCAATAGCAGCTACAAGCACTACAACTAGACCTACTACCAAGAATCCGCCCATAAACGAGAAGTCTTTCTTAGTGGTAAGTGCGTAGCCAGAAAGCGCGAAGAACACAAGGGCTGTTGCACCTAGCGCTTCCATGATCAAGCCTGGGCCCGCAACGCCTAGATAGAAATTAAGCGTGTAACCTAGTGATGCACCCATTAAACCTGTGAATGCAAACACCCAGTAGATACCAGATGCTGAATCAGCTTTTTTCTGAACTACAAATAACGTAATAAAAGCGCCGATAGTCATAACAAGAGACATCATAGGAGAAATGCCTACTGCCATTGCTATACCAGCACAAACCGCACTAAACGCCAGTGTCATCGCAAGCAGCATATAGGTGTTGCGTAGAACCTTGTTCGTCTGCAATACCGATGGTTGAGATGCACTTGAATACATCGAACGTTGATCCATTGTTTCCTCCAACAGGACTTATGATATGACCAAAATGGTACACAATTATTTAGTGTATGTTGTATGGGTTTTAGTTCCCATTTTCAAGTAGTTTCAGATGAAAATGGTGTCAGGTGAATATAAAAACATCTCTTATACGTGCTAAACAGTCTATTTGATTGAAATCTCGGCACTTAGACAACTTTTTTAATTTTTCGCTTTACAGTCATAAAAATATCATTAAGATACGCAGCACTTCAGGAGAGTTGGCAGAGCCCGGTTTAATGCACCTGACTTGAAATCAGACGTGGGGTCAAACCCACCGGGGGTTCGAA